>NZ_WIVR01000061.1:0-30461 GCF_009600525.1 Pseudomonas sp. FSL R10-1350 | reverse complement strand
GTTGACCGCCAGTACCGCCCCAGCGAGCTGCGGGTGTTGGTGACCCGGGCCAATCCCTCGGCCCTGCTGCTGCCCGCGCTGCCCGACCCGTTGGCTGAACTGGTCGACGAATTCACCCTGCGCCCCGGCACGGCGCACAGCTATACCGTCGCCAAGGGCCAGTATGTGCAGGTACTGGATGTGGCTGGCCGGCAATGCTCTGACTTTGTCGCGCTGGACCGCCGGGCGCTGGATCGCGGCCTGGAGCTGGACCTCGACCAGACCGTGACCCGCACCTTGAACGGCAGCGCATACCCGCTGCCCGGCCTGTTTTCGAAATTTTTCGACCGCCAGATGCAACCGATGCTCGAAGTGGTGCAAGACACCGTTGGCCGCCACGACTCCTTCGCCCTGGCCTGCGCGGCACGCTACTACGAAACCCATGGCTATTTTGGGCACGACAACTGCAGCGACAACCTGAGCCGGGTACTCGCCGCGCATGGCGTACAACCCCGCGCCGGTTGGCCGGCGATCAATTTCTTCTTTAACACCGGGATCGATGCCCACCAGCA
Organism: Pseudomonas sp. FSL R10-1350; assembly: GCF_009600525.1. NCBI lineage: Bacteria > Pseudomonadati > Pseudomonadota > Gammaproteobacteria > Pseudomonadales > Pseudomonadaceae > Pseudomonas > Pseudomonas sp. FSL R10-1350. Next base: position 29,910 of record NZ_WIVR01000061.1, on the reverse strand, counting down.
CCTGACCCTCGACGAGCCCTGGTCACGTCCCGGCGATTACGTGCTGCTGCGGGCCATGACCGACCTGGTGTGTGGCAGCACGTCCTGCCCGGACGACATCGACCCGGCAAACGGCTGGAACCCGACGGACATTCATGTCCGCATCTACAGCGAAAAGGAGCGTTTTTCCATCGCCATGAGCACTCGAGCAACGGCGGATGCCGACCCGATCCTGACCCGCGAAAGCGCATTCCACGGGCGTACCCGCGCCCTCACCAGCAGTTTTGTCGACTACCGCAACTGGTGGCTGCCACTGCGCTACGACGGCTACGGCGCCATCGAGGAATACCTCGGCTGCCGCGAGCGGGTGGCGGTGATGGACCTCACCGCCCTGCGCAAATTCGAAATCCTCGGGCCGGACGCCGAAGCCTTGTTGCAGTACTGCCTGACCCGCGACGTGCGGCGTCTGGCAATCGGCCAGGTGGTGTATTCAGCCATGTGCCACGAACACGGCGGCATGCTCGACGACGGCACTCTGCTGCGGCTGGGCCAGGACAATTTTCGCTGGATCTGCGGCGAGGACTACGCCGGCGTCTGGTTGCGTGAACAAGCACTAAAACTGGGCATGAAAGTCTGGATCAAGTCCGCCAGCGAGCAGATTCACAACCTCGCCGTACAAGGTCCGCGCAGCCGCGAGCTGCTGCAACAGATGGTCTGGACCCCGCCCGGCCAGCCAAGCATTGAAACCCTGGGCTGGTTCCGCTTTCTGGTGGGCCGCCTGGACGGTTACGACGGCTGCCCGCTGATGATTTCACGCACCGGCTACACCGGCGAACTGGGCTTTGAGGTCTGGTGCCAGCCCGAAGATGCCGAGCGCGTCTGGGACCGGATCTGGGCGCTGGGCCAACCCTTGGGCATCGTCCCGTTGGGCCTGGAAGCACTGGACATGCTGCGCATCGAAGCCGGTCTGATTTTTGCCGGGTATGAATTCAGCGATCAGACCGATCCGTTTGAAGCCGGGATCGGTTTTTCAGTGCCGCTTAAAAGCAAAACCGATGACTTTATCGGCCGCGACGCCCTGCTGCGCCGCAGCGCCCACCCCACGCACAAGCTGGTGGGCCTGCACCTGAACGGCAACGAAGGCGCACACCACGGCGACCCGGTCTACCGTGGCCGAGCCCAGGTCGGGGTGGTCACCAGCGCCTGCCGCTCACCGCTGCTGGGCAGCAACATTGCTTTGTGCCGGGTGGATGTGGCGTGCAGCGAAGCCGGTACTGAGCTGGAAGTTGGAAAAGTCGATGGCCTGCAGAAGCGCATCAGCGCCACGGTCAGCGCAGCGATCTTCTATGACCCGGACAAGAGCCGGGTGCGTAGCTGATCGACGAACGTCACCCCACTTTGCCTGCCCCACTACCACGCAATACAGACATGGGATCAAGAAAATGGAAGCGACTACGTTCGAGGCCGTACCGCAGTCCGCCCGTTCAGTGGGCAGCCTGCAGCGAAAAATCGATTGGCGAGGGGCGTTTTGGGTCGCCAGCGGCGTGCCGGCGCTGGTGCTGTTCACCATCGGCGCCATTGCCGCAACGGTGGGCAAACCGGCCTGGATTGTGTGGATCGTGTCGATCCTGTTCGGGTTTATCCAGGCCTTCACTTACGCCGAAATTGCCGGATTGTTCCCGCATAAATCCGGCGGTGCTTCGGTGTATGGCGCCGTGGCCTGGGTGCGCTACAGCAAGCTGATTGCCCCGGTGTCGGTGTGGTGCAACTGGCTGGCCTGGTCGCCGGTGCTGTCCATCGGCTCGGGGCTGGCCGCAGGCTACATCCTGACGGCGCTGTTTCCGGCCGACTCGCTGATCAACACCTGGCAACTCACCCTGCTCGATCTGGGCTGGGTCAAAAGCGGGCTGTCGTTGCGCATCAACGCCACCTTCGCCATCGGCCTGATGATTCTGCTGACGGTGTTTGCCGTGCAGCACGGCGGCATTCTGCGCTCGGCACGCCTGACCCTGGTGCTGGGCATGACTTCGCTGATTCCGCTGCTGCTGGTCGGCGTGGTTCCGCTATTTACCGGCGACACCCTGCAGGCCAATTTCTTCCCGCTCTACCCGCTGGCCCACGATGCGGCCGGGCAAGTGGTCGACGGCAGCTGGAACATGTCCGGCTGGACCCTGATGGCGGGCGGGCTGTTCATGGCCGCCTGGTCGACTTACGGTTTTGAAACGGCAGTGTGCTACACCCGCGAATTCAAGGACCCGAAACGCGACACCTTCAAGGCGATTTTTTACGCGGGCGTGCTGTGTATCTTCGTCTTCACCCTGGTCCCGCTGGCGTTTCAGGGCAGCCTCGGGCTGGGCCAACTGGTGACACCGGCGGTGCTTGATGCCAGCGGTGCGGTGGTTACCCCGGCGGTCTACAGCGGTCTGTTGTCCCCTGCCATCTACAGCGGCATGGGCGTCGGCCAAGTGATGGCCGACAGCATCGGTGGCGGCAAGCTGGTAGCCAACATCGTGCTGATCATGCTGGTGCTCGCCACTTTGCTGGCGATCATGACCTCCATGTCAGGCTCGTCGCGCACCCTGTACCAGGCGTCGGTAGACGGCTGGCTGCCCAAATACCTGGGCCGCACCAATGAGCATGGGGCGCCGACAGCGGCCATGTGGACCGACCTGGGTTTCAACCTGCTGCTGTTATTGATGTCGGACTACGTGTTCGTGCTGGCGGCGTCCAACGTCAGCTACATCATCTTTAACTTCCTCAACCTCAATGCCGGCTGGATCCACCGCATGGACCGCCCGGACTGGGCCCGCCCGTACAAGGCGCCCACCCTGCTGCTGGCAGCGGGTGGCGTGCTGAGTTTCGTCAACCTGGCCTGCATGGGCCTGGGCGCCGACATTTGGGGCGCGGGCACATTGCTGACCGGGCTGCTGCTGGCGCTGCTGATCCTGCCGGTGTTTTGCTTCCGCCATTACCTGCAGGACAAAGGGCGCTTCCCCGAAGCCATGCTCAACGACCTCTATATAGAGGCCGACTCGGGGCAAAAACGCGCGGGCTGGTTGCCCTACGCCACGTTGATCGCGGGTGTGCTCGTGGTCTATGGCTGCCATCAACTGGCGGTGATCTGACGTTTACGGCTGGAGCATCAGGGCACGTCCCTGATGCCCCAGCCCTTTTTAAACCTCAAGACAACGGTGATTCGATTGAACCCTTCAGCCCAGACACACGCCCGCATCATCGACGGCAAAGCCCTGTCGGCGCAGGTCCTCGACGAGGTTCGCGAAGACGTCCGCGCCCTCGCCGCACAACAGATTTACCCGGCGCTGGCGGTCCTGCTGATCGGCCAGGACCCGGCCAGCGAAGTCTACGTGCGCAACAAGCTGCTGCGCGCCAAAGACGTCGGCATCCGCTCGCTGGAGCACCGCCTGCCCGACAACGTCAGCCAGCAGCAGGTGCTACAACTGATCCAGCGCCTCAACGCCGACCCGGGCGTGAACGGCATTCTGGTGCAACTGCCGTTACCTGCGCACATCAATGAACAAGCGGTGATCCAGGCCATTGCGCCGATCAAGGACGTAGACGGATTTCATCGTGAAAACGTTGGCGGGCTGGTGCAAGGCGACGAGGTGCTCACACCCTGCACGCCCAGCGGTTGCATGCGCCTGCTGCACGAAACCCTCGGTGACCTGAGCGGCCTGCATGCCGTGGTGGTGGGTCGCTCCAATATTGTCGGCAAGCCTATGGCGACCTTACTGTTGCAGGCCAATTGCAGCGTCAGCGTGGTGCATTCGCGCAGCGTCGATGCTGCGGCGCTGTGCCGTCTGGCGGATATCGTGGTCGCGGCCGTGGGCAGGCCGCAGATGATCGATGCCCGCTGGCTCAAGCCGGGCGCTGTGGTGATTGATGTCGGCATCAACCGCATCGACACCAGCAACGGGCCCCGACTGGTGGGCGACGTGGATTTTGAGAGCGCGAGTCGCGTGGCCAGCGCCATCACCCCGGTTCCGGGCGGTGTGGGGCCTATGACCATTGCCTATCTACTGAAAAACACCCTGATCGCCAGTGAACTGCAACGCTCAGAGCGCCCGATCAGCTACCCGGCTGTCGGCTAAAACACCCATTTGTAGTCGCTGCCGAAGGCTGCGATCGGCGACACAGTCGTCGTAAATCAGCCAACGCGCTCATCCAGACAGATTCGGGGGCACAGGTTTCGCGATCGCTGCGCAATCGATCGCAGCCTCGCGGTGCTCGTCAGCGACTACAACCCCGTGGGAGCCGCCTCTTATCACCCCAGTCGTTTAAATAAAGGGGTTGGTGGCGAAAAGGAGTACCCTGCCGTCCGGCTTTTATTTTCCGCCCCAGGACCCTCTATGTTTCCCAACGCTGAACGCTATAACCACTCCACTGAATACGCCAACAAGCTGGTGGACCGCATCGGCCAGACCCCGGCCTGGATTGCCCAGCGCATCGGTGTCACTGAAAAACGCATGCGCTACATTCTCGCCGGTTCGCGCACGATCAAAGGCGATACGACCGAGATCCTGATGAGTTACGCCGAGCAGTTTTGTCTGGAAAGTCTGGCCGCTGAAGCCAAGGCCGCAAAAGACCGTGCCCGCTCCAAGGCCGCGACGCCCGCCAGCGACGCTTAAAACAACCCCATTTGCCCGCCCACCAGCGCGCTGAAGTCATCGTCGACAAACACCAGAATCGCATCGGCCACGGGCTGCAACTGCCGGGTCAGGTAGTGGTCGTAGTCGACCTCGGCAGTACGGTTTTCCAGCGGCTGCGGCCCCGCTACGGTGATGACGTAGCTGATATAGCCGCCATTCTGGTATTGCCGGGGTCGGCCTTGCTGGTCGTTGTATTCGTCTGCCAGCCGCGCCGCGCGCACGTGCGGGGGGACGTTGCGCTCGTAGTCGCTCAACGGCCGGCGCAGGCGTTTGCGGTAGATCAGCCATTCGTCATGCTGGCCCGCCAGGGTGCGCTGCACAAAATCGCGCACGTAATCCTGATACGGCTGGCGGTTGAAGATGCGCAGGTACAACGCCTGCTGAAACTGTTGCGCCAGCGGCGACCAGTCGCTGCGCACGGCTTCAAGGCCCTTGTAGACCATTTCTGCCTGCCCGTCAGGGCGCATCACCAGCCCGGCATAGCGCTTTTTACTGCCCTCTTCGGCCCCGCGAATGGTCGGCATCAAAAACCGGCGGTAGTGCGTTTCGAATTGCAGTTCCAGAGCGCTGACCAGCCCGTACTCATCACGGACATGGGCTTGCCACCATTGGTTGACGTGCTGCACCAGTTCACGGCCGATGCGGGCGGCATCGGCTTCGCTGTGTTCGCTGCGCAACCAGACAAAGGTCGAATCGGTGTCACCGTAGATCACGCTGTAACCCTGCGCTTCGATCAGGGCACGGGTCTTGAGCATGATTTCATGGCCACGCAGGGTGATTGACGAGGCCAGCCGGGTGTCGAAAAAGCGGCAGCCACTGGAGCCCAGCACCCCATAAAACGAGTTCATGATGATTTTCAGCGCTTGTGACAGCGGTGCGTTTTTCTCGCGCTTGGCCACTTCCCGGCCATTGGCTATCTGCTCGATGATCGCGGGCAAACAATGCCGGGTACGGGAGAAACGCGCGCCCCGAAAGCCCGGAACCGAGTGTTCATCGTCAGGGTCTCGCAGCCCTTCGATCAGCCCCAGCGGGTCGATCAAAAACGTGCGGATGATCGATGGATACAGGCTCTTGTAGTCCAGCACCAGCACCGACTCATACAACCCCGGCTGCGACTCCATGACAAAGCCGCCGGGGCTGGCCTGCGGCGGGTTATCGCCAAGGTTGGGGGCAACATAGCCCTGACGGTGCATCAGCGGCATGTACAAATGGTAGAACGCCGCCACCGAACCGCCGCTGCGGTCAGCTTCCAGCCCGGTGACCGAGGCACGCTCCAGCAAAAAGGTCAGCAGTTCGGTCTTGTGGAAGATGCGCGTCACCAGTTCGCAGTCCTTGAGGTTGTAGCGCGCCAGAGCGGGCTTGTCCTCGGCAAACATGCGGTTGATTTCGTCCATGCGCTGGTAGGGGGTGCTGATGTCCTTGCCTTCACCCAACAAGGTTTGCGCGACGTTTTCCAGGCTGAACGAGGTAAACGACCAGGTCGCCGAACGCAGCGATTCGATACCGTCGATGATCAAGCGCCCCGCCGCGCTGGCGAAATAATGATTGTTGCGCGAGCCGTGCTCACGCCACTGCATTTCGCTGCCCCCACGCCCCAACAGCAACGGGATACCCAGGCGTCGGGCATGTTCGTGCAAGATCCGCATATCGAACTGCACCACGTTCCAGCCAATGATCGCGTCAGGGTCGTGCAGCGCCATCCAGTGGTTCAGGCGCAGCAACAGGTCGCCACGGGTGGCGCAAAACTCGAGGTCGAAATCCACCGGGGTGTCGGCGTCCGTCGCCTTGCCCAGCATGTACACCTGGCGCTGACCACAACCTTCGAGGGCAATCGAATACAGGTCGCCCTGGGCGCTGGTTTCAATGTCCAGCGAGACCAGTTTTAAACGCGGCCGATAGTCCGGGTGCGGTTTCATCCGCGTATCCAGCAGCGGGCCATCCGTTTGGGGCTGGCCGCTAAAGCTCACCGGGGCGGTGATAAAACGCTCCATCAGAAAGCGTTCGGGTGGCCGTATATCAGCCTCGAACACCTCAACCCCGGCGCGGCGCAGGCGCTGGGCGATGTCGATCAATTGCCCATGCTGCTGGCTGTAAAGGCCCAGCACCGGCCGCGAATGGAAGTCGCGCAGGGCCAGCTCACGCAACTCGATATTGCGCTCATCCTGCACCAGCGCTTCGACCTGGGCACGTTGCGCCTGCGGCATAAACGCGACAGACGTCTGCACCGGCAGGCGCACGTGCTGCGGCCCGTCATCGGTGGCCAGCCAGAACTCCACTTCAACCCCTGACGGCGTATCGCGCCAGTGCCGGGTCAGTACAAAGCCATGTCTCAGCACAACGAGGCGCGCCTTACAAACACGTGGCAACCATGGCCAAACGGCGCAACGCAGCGCTGTCGTTTGGCTGCTTGGCGTAATAGCTCAAGGCGGTGCCGGTGCCCTGCGGCTGCAGGTCGACAAACGACTCGGCGCCACGGGTATAGACCGTCAAACGACCGGATTTGTCTTTGTCGATATAGGCACTGGCATCCACCCCGAACACACCCTCGTCTTCCCAGGTGAACTTGATGCACTCGGCCACCTTCGGCGTCTCTTTGTCAGAGATCAGGGCCCGCGTGGGGGCCTGGTTGCGGGCTTCATTCATCGCCGGTGAGACACACCCCGCCAGCAAGGCCAGGCCTACAGCGCCAATCAGCATTCGCATTGAATATCCCCTCAAAAAAAGTCGCCCACGATAGCACGCGGGTACAACGGATTCATTGGCTGACAGCCACACAACAACACATACGATGACTTGATAGCACTTTTTAAAACCGTGCGTTTCTCAACGGGCTTACGCGGACGTAAAAATGGCGATCCGCTTATAGAAATCACCGTTTCCGGGTCTTTTTATAACTGATTGGTTTGATTGAGGCATTGCGAGGTAAAAATTCAAGTCATATGATGTCTGTCAACTTGATTCGCCCAGCCCTGACTCTAATTCTAATAAGGACCATGCCATGACTGCCGAACACCCTCATCACGCCAGCAAAACGCCCGTGGTCACCAGCCTCCAGGTCATTCCGGTGGCTGGCCACGACAGCATGTTGCTCAACCTCAGCGGTGCCCACGGGCCTTTCTTTACCCGCAACATCGTGATCCTCAAGGACAGCAGTGGCAATGTCGGCGTGGGTGAGGTGCCGGGCGGTGAACGCATCCGGGAAACCCTGGAGGACGCCCGCAGCCTGGTGGTCGGCCAGGCCATCGGCAACTACCAGCGCGTGCTCAACAGCATGCGCAGCACCTTTGCTGCCCGTGATGCCGGTGGCCGTGGCCTGCAAACATTTGACCTGCGCATCACCATTCACGCCGTGACAGCCATGGAGTCTGCCCTGCTCGATCTGCTTGGCCAGTTCCTTGAGGTGCCGGTGGCGGCCTTGCTCGGCGAAGGCCAGCAGCGGGATGCGGTGAAGATGCTCGGCTACCTGTTTTATATCGGCGACCGCCAGCAAACCGATCTGGGATACCGCACTGAAGACAGCGCCGATGACTGGTTCCGCCTGCGCAATGAACACGCCATGACCCCCGAAGCCGTGGTGCGACTGGCTGAAGCCGCGCAGGCCAAATATGGCTTTAACGACTTCAAGCTCAAGGGTGGCGTGCTTCGCGGCGCTGAAGAAATCGAAGCCGTAACCGCCCTGGCCGAACGCTTCCCCAACGCGCGTATCACCCTTGACCCCAACGGCGCGTGGTCGCTCAAGGAAGCCATCGCCCTGTGCCGCGACCAGCATAAAGTGCTGGCCTATGCCGAAGACCCGTGCGGCGCCGAAAACGGCTATTCCGGGCGCGAAGTGATGGCCGAGTTCCGCCGCGCCACCGGCCTGCCGACCGCCACCAACATGATCGCCACCGATTGGCGCGAAATGGGCCATGCGATCCAGTTGCAATCGGTCGACATCCCGCTGGCCGACCCGCATTTCTGGACCATGCAAGGCTCGGTGCGGGTCGCGCAAATGTGCCACGAATGGGGCCTGACCTGGGGCTCGCACTCCAACAACCACTTTGATATTTCGCTGGCCATGTTCACCCAGGTCGCTGCCGCCGCGCCCGGCGAGATTACCGCCATTGATACCCACTGGATCTGGCAGGACGGCCAGCACCTGACCCGCGACCCGCTGCAGATCATTGACGGGGAGATCCAGGTACCGGCCAGACCCGGCCTGGGTGTGGACATCGACATGGACGCCGTCGCCAAGGCCCACGAGCTGTACAAAGGCATGGGCCTCGGCGCACGGGACGACAGCATCGCCATGCAATACATGATTCCCGGCTGGAAATTCGATAACAAAAAACCGTGTCTGGTGCGCTGAGCCGCGCTGCACGCACGCCTAATGAGTAAGGATTGAACACATGTCGACAGTTACAGGCCACAACTTTATCGCCGGTCGCCGCAGCGCCGCAGGCACCACCCTCCTTCAAAGCCTTGATGCGACCACGGGCGAAGCTCTGCCTTATCACTTTTATCAAGCTACCGCCGAAGAGGTCGACCTGGCCGCCCAGGCCGCCGATGAAGCTTTTGCGAGCTTCCGCCAACTGAGCCCCGAGCGCCGCGCCGAATTCCTCGACGCCGTCGCCGATGAAATCGACCAGCTGGGTGACGATTTTGTCGCCCTGGTCTGCCGCGAAACTGCGCTGCCGGCCGGGCGCATTCAAGGGGAGCGTGGCCGCACCAGCGGGCAGATGCGCCTGTTTGCCAAGGTTTTGCGGCGTGGTGACTTTTTAGGCGCACGCATTGATTTGCCGCTGCCGGATCGCAAGCCGCTGCCCCGCGTAGACCTGCGCCAATACCGGATTGGTGTAGGGCCGATTGCGGTGTTCGGCGCGAGCAACTTTCCGCTGGCGTTCTCAACGGCGGGTGGCGATACCGCCGCGGCCTTTGCCGCAGGCTGCCCGGTAGTGTTCAAGGCCCACAGCGGGCACATGGCGACGGCTGATCAGGTCGGCTGCGCGATTATCCGCGCCGCCGAAAAAACCGGCATGCCCAAAGGCGTGTTCAACATGATTTTTGGCGCAGGCGTCGGCGAGCCTCTGGTCAAGCACCCGGCTATCCAGGCCGTGGGCTTTACCGGATCGCTGCATGGCGGCAATGCCCTGAGCAAAATGGCCGCCGAGCGCGAGCAGCCGATCCCGGTGTTTGCCGAGATGTCGAGCATCAACCCGGTCATCCTCCTGCCTCAAGCCCTGGCCGCACGCGCGCAAAGCATCGCCAAAGACCTGGCCGCTTCGGTGACCTTGGGCGGCGGCCAGTTCTGCACCAATCCGGGCCTGGTCATCGGCGTGCGCTCACCTGAGTTCAGCGGATTTGTGCAACAACTGACCCAACACATGAGCGAACAGGCGCCGCACACCTTGCTCAATGCCGGTGGCCTGCGCAATTACGCCAAGGGCATCGAGCAGTTGCTCAACCATGCGGGCATCAGCCATCTGGCGGGACATGAACAGAGCGGCACGCAAGCGCAGCCGCAACTGTTCAAGGCCGATGTCAGCCTGCTGCTGAACAAGGACCCGCTGCTGCAAGAAGAAGTGTTTGGCCCGGCGACCTTGATCATCGAAGTGGCTGATGACGCGCAGCTAAAAGCTGCCTTGCTGGCCTTGCGCGGGCAACTGACTGCCACCCTGATTGGCGAACCTGGCGACCTGCAACACTATCAGTGGCTGGTACCGATCCTTGAACAAAAGGTCGGGCGTATTCTGGTCAACGGCTACCCGACCGGCGTCGAAGTGTGCGATGCCATGGTCCACGGCGGCCCTTACCCGGCCACTTCGGATGCTCGCGGTACGTCGGTGGGTTCGCTGGCGATTGATCGCTTCCTGCGCCCGGTGTGCTACCAGAACTACCCCGACGCCCTGCTTCCCGCAGCGTTGCAAAACAGCAACCCGCTGGGCTTGCAGCGCTTGGTCAATGGCGAGTGGAGTGCGCGAGTGATCGATTAAAAGATCACTCTGTAGGAGCGAGCTTGCCTCGCGATCTTTTGATCTTTTAAAGATCGCGAGGCAAGCTCGCTCCTACAGTTTTGATGTACAGGCCAAATTTCAGGCAAAAAAAAGCCCAAGTAGCTGATGGAAACTTGGGGCTTAAAAATGCATAAACCGTGGTAGGTGAACGCAGGGCGATAATACCCCAGTGTTACGACAGGTAACAAGAAATTTTGCGCGATTTTTCTCCGGGCGGTACTGACCCAAATCAATAAACGCTACTCGAACCCGAACAATGCCCGTGGCGCCTCGACCAGCAGTGCATGCCTGACCTCAGCCGGGCACTCCAGTGCGTCCAGTTGTTGGACCACCGAGGTGTAGCTGACACGCTCTTCGTGTTGCGTATGCGGCCAGTCGCTGCCCCACACCAACCGCTCTGGACCCAGGCTTTGCTGCAACAGGCGCAACGCCGACCTGGCGAAATCGAGGTTCTGTTGCTCAGTCCCGGCCAGTCGATAAATGCCCGAGACTTTCATCCACACCTGCTCGCCCTGCCCCAGCTCAAGCATCTGGCGAAAGCCCGGCTGTTCTAGTCCTAATCGCGCATCCGGGCGACCGAAGTGATCGATGACCACCTTGATCCCGAACGGCTTGAGTTGCCGGAGCAAACCCGGCAGGTCTTCAACCTGACGGTGCAGTTCGATGTGCCAGCCTAACGCCGCGATATTTCCTAGGAACGCCTTCCAGACCGGCTGGTTAAAATCAGGCAATGCACAGCCCATCAAGTTCAAGCGTGCACCCACTACGCCCTGGCCAGCCAGTTCACGCATCTGCGCCCGTTCGGTGCCTGGGTCCAGCACCACAACCCCACGCAACTGTTGCGGCGCTTGCTTGAGCGCCGCCAGCAGGTAGCGGTTGTCAGTGCCGAGAAAACTCGGCTGCACCAGCACGCCATGACTGAAGCCATTGGCCTGCAATTGGCTCTGGTACTGCGCCAGAGTGGCGTCGTAGCCCGGGGTATAGCGCCGTGCGGCCGCCAGGCTCAGTTCGCGACTGAACACATGAGCGTGGGAATCAATGCCGCTAATCGGCGTAAAGCGGGTATCAGGCATGTCGTTCATCTATCAAAAGTAATGGGTATCAGGCACGTGCGGTGTCGTTGCTGCTACCACTGGCCGGTTGCGCCTGGATGGGCGCTTCAAGGTTGCGGCCACGGGTTTCCGGCAGGCACAGGGCGGCAATCACCGCCACGCCATAGGCAATCCCGGCGTCGATACCAATCGCCGAGCCCAGGGACATGGACTCACTCATGTGCCCGACCAAGAACGGGAACACCGCCGACAACACGCGCCCGAAGTTGTAGCAAAAGCCGACACCGGCGCCGCGCACATCCGCCGGGTACAGTTCGTTAAACAGCGCCCCGAGGCTGGCCGGAATCCCTGCCGCGAAAAAGCCCAGCGGAAAGCCGAGGAACAGCATTTGCGTATTGCTCAAGGGCAGGAAGACGTAGCACTGCACGGTGATCACGCAGCACAGGGCGAACAGGATGATATTTTTACGTCGCCCGATGCGGTCGATCAAAAAACCACTGACCACGCAGCCGCACCAGAAAGCCGCAATGATCACCGCCAGATAACCGCCCGAGTTCAACACCGACAGGTTGCGTTCGGTTTTCAGGAAGGTCGGCAGCCAGGTCATGACCGCGTGGTAACCGCCGTGGGCACCGAGGCCCAACAGCCCGCCAAACAAGGTCACGCGCAGCAGTTCAGGGCGAAAAATACCCGACAGCGATTTGAAGAAGCTTGGCGGGATGGCGTTTTCTTTTTGCAGACGCTGAAAGCTGTCGGGTTCTTGCACGTTGCGCCGCACCCAGATGATCAGCAGCGACGGCAGCAGCCCGACCAGGAACATCACCCGCCAGGCCATGTCTTGCGGCACCAGCGAATAGATCAGCGTAAACACCCCGACGGCCAGCCCCCAGCCGACGGCCCAGGCGCTTTGTACGGTGCCCATGACCTTGCCGCGATAGTTCGGGTTAATGGTTTCGGCCATCAGCACTGCGCCCGCGGCCCACTCGCCGCCGATACCAAAGCCTTGCAGCGCCTTGACGATTAACAGTTGGTTGAAGTCGGTGACAAAAGCCGAGAGGAAAGTGAAGAACGAAAACCACAGGATCATCCACTGCAGCGTGCGCACTCGCCCGTAGCGGTCGGACAACGTGCCGCCGACCCAGCCGCCGATGGCAGAAGTCACCAGGGTCACGCCGCTGATCAAGCCGGCGTCGCTCTTGGTCAAGGCGAAAGCGGCAATCAGTGCCGGAATCGCCAGACCAAACATTTGTACTTCCAAAGCGTCGAGCGACCAGCCGCCGAAGCAGGCCCAGAACGTTTTGCGTTCCCGTGAAGTGATCTGACGATACCAACTGAACATGTTTTTTATCCTTATAAGTCAAACGCAAGGCGGCCGGATGCGGACCGTGCCGCCGTCAGGCCAGTCAAAAGCAACACACAAAAAAGCCCACGGTCCGCAGGCAGCGGGCCGAAAGCTTGGGGTTAGCGGATGTCCACGCTGTAACGGAAGTGTTCGGCATGCCCGCGCGAGCGCCGCCATTCCAGCGGCGTACCGGCGTAGTCACGAGCCAGGCGCTCAATCACCACCACCGGGCTATTGACCGGCACTTGCAGCAAGCGTGCATACACGTCATTGACCGATTCGGCGGTCAGGGTCTCTTCCGCACGGGCGACGACCTGAGCGCAGACATCTTCATAGATCGGATAGAGCAACGGCCCCTGTTGGCTCAAGTCGAGCTGCAGCAAGGGCGCAAACAGTGCGTGAGGCAGCCAGATTTCTTCGGCCAGCACCGGCTGCTCATCCAGCAAACGCACGCGCATGATACGAATGACCTGCGCATCGGCGGGCAAGCCCAAGGCTTGAGCCACGGCCGAAGGCGCGGCGACCGGCTCTACTGAGAGGATGCGGCTCTGCGGCACCTGGCGCTCGCCGGCAGCGGTTTGAAAACGGAAAAAGCGAAACAGCGACGACTGAAACTGAGGCCGCCGAATAAATGTCCCGCGACCTTGCTGGCGCTCCAGAATGCCCTCGCTGACCAGCGCATCAATGGCTTTGCGCACGGTGCCGGTTGAGAGCAGGTATTGCGCCGACAGCGCGGCTTCAGTCGGGATCGCCTCCCCCGGACGCCAGCGATTTTGCGCGATCTGCTCCGCCAAATGATCACGCAAGCGTTGGTACTGCGGCAGGCGGGTATCACCGGATAGAGAATTCATTGACCTTATTCACCTTGTTATCTAGTCATATATATGAATATTGGTGGCGAGTATTTCCCCGGACGGGTTGGCTGTCAAGCACCGAATAGCGGCGGGCGCTGTCAGGCACCCGCACGTTTGACGCAGGGCTTATTCGAACACGGGCCGGAAGAAGCTGCGCTCGTAGCTGAGGATGCAGCGGTTGTCTTCAGCCAGCTTGAACGCTGCGATGCATTCAGCATCGGTCTTGGAGCGCTCACGATAGTCTTCGTAGGCGGTCAGGCTGGGGAAGGTAAACATGGCCAGGGCGATATTGTTGGCCCCTTCCGAAGGCAGGAAATAACCGTGATGGGTGCCGCCGAATTTCTCCACCAGCGGGATCCAGATGCGTGCATACGCTTCGAATTCTGCCAGCTGGTAGGGGTCGATCACATAACGCAGGTAACACGTAACCATTTCATCGTTCCTTTGAAGGGTAGAGTCTATTCAGCACGCCCATCGTGATAACCACCGCAGGGATCATCAGCAGCACGGGGTTGAAGGGTATCGGGATAAACAGCGTGATCAGCCATGCGGTAAAAAAGCCTGCGGCGACCAGACCAAAAAGCCAGGTCGGGATCCGTTTTCCGAAGCGTTCACACGCCTGATTGAAGCGCTTAAACCATTGCATCTAAACAACATCCTTGTGAATCGGCCCGCAGAATACGACAAAAACTGACGCTATCTATATTGATGAATCACATAACATTGTGGGAGCGGGCTTGCTCGCGATGGCAACACCTCGGCCATGCGGGTACACCGCATCAATCCAATCGCGAGCAAGCCCGCTCCCACCCTGCCTCTATTTGTGAATGGAGACAATCGTCGCTTTGCTGCCTTCCATGCGGAAGCTGAACGCCACGTTGTCACCCACCGCCAGCCCGGCCAATTGCGCGTCGGTCACGGCAAAGCCCATGGTCATGGGCGGCCATTGCAAAGCCGGGACCGGGCCGTGGGCCAGGGTCACGGTGTGCCTGGCCGGATCAATCGCCTTGATCACGCCTTCGGCACTGGCAGCCGGTGCTTGCTGCTGAGCCTGCATGCCGTCCATTGGCATGCCCGACATGTCTTCTGCATGGGCCGCAACACTGAACGCGGCAACAAGGCTGGCTACGACTGCGAGAGGGAATTTCATAGGGGGTTTCCTTGAGAAGGTTGGGTTTCAACAGGTAAATGGCGACGGCGCATCACGCGGTACGCCGCCGGGATAACAAACAGGGAAAGCAGAGGCGCGGTGAGCATGCCGCCGACCATGGGCGCCGCGATGCGGCTCATGATTTCACTGCCAGTGCCGCCGCCCAGCAAGATCGGCAACAGACCGGCAATGATCACGGCCACGGTCATCGCCTTGGGCCGCACGCGTTGCACGGCGCCTTCGCGAATGGCGGCAACCAGCCCTTGCTCGCCGACCTCGCCCGCCTGCTGGCGCTCGGCCCAG
The DNA here is from genome assembly GCF_009600525.1 of Pseudomonas sp. FSL R10-1350. Taxonomy (NCBI): domain Bacteria; kingdom Pseudomonadati; phylum Pseudomonadota; class Gammaproteobacteria; order Pseudomonadales; family Pseudomonadaceae; genus Pseudomonas; species Pseudomonas sp. FSL R10-1350. Next base: position 14,570 of record NZ_WIVR01000061.1, on the reverse strand, counting down.
GCGTTCTTCAGGTACAGCAGCATGATCACGCCGAACTCGGCAGACACCCCGGCCAGGGCGATAAACCCGACCCCGGTGGCCACTGACAAGTTGAAGCCCAGCAGGTACAAGAACCACACGCCCCCCGTGAGGGCAAAGGGCAAGGTCGCCATGATCAGCAGGGCTTCGTCGAAACGGCTGAAGGTCAGGTACAGCAGCACAAAGATGATCAGCAAGGTCGCAGGCACGACCAGCTTGAGCCGTGCGTTGGCCCGCTCAAGGTATTCAAACTGGCCCGAGTAATTCACGCTCATGCCAGGTTGCAAGTGCACCTGCTCGCTGATGGCCTGGCGCAAATCCCTCACCACCGATGCCAAATCGCGGTCGCGTACGTCGATATACACCCAGCCGGAAGGCCGCGCGTTTTCACTTTTTAGCATCGGCGGGCCCTCGCTGATGCGCACAGTGGCCACGGTGCCGAGGGTGATCTGGCTGCCCTGCGGGGTGTAGATCGGCAACTGTTGCAGAGCACTCAGCGAGTCCCGCCAGGCACGCGGGTAACGCACATTGATCGGAAAGCGCGCCCGCCCTTCGATGGTTTCACCAACGTTTTCGCCGCCAATCGCCCCGGCCACAATCGCCTGTACATCGGCAATGTTGAGCCCGTAACGGGCCGCTGCCCCACGGTCGATATCGACGTCAATGTAACGCCCGCCCGTAAGCCGTTCAGCCAGCGCCGAACTGACCCCCGGCACGCCCTTGGCCACGCGTTCTATGGCTTGGGCAACGCTGTCGATTGCGGCCAGATCACCGCCGTTGACCTTGACCCCGATAGGGCTTTTGATGCCGGTGGCGAGCATGTCGAGGCGGTTGCGGATCGGCGGCACCCACAAGTTGGTAAGCCCCGGCACCCGCACCACACGGTCCAGCTCCTCTACCAGCTTTTTCGGGGTCATACCGGGACGCCATTGCTCGCGGGGCTTGAACGCAATGGTGGTTTCAAACATCTCCAGCGGCGCCGGGTCGGTGGCGCTTTCGGCGCGACCGGCCTTGCCCGACACGTGGGCAACTTCCGGCACGGTCTTGATCAACCGGTCGGTGAGTTGCAGAAGTTGCGCGGCCTTTTGCGCCGACAACCCTGGCAGCGCTGACGGCATGTACAGCAAATCCCCTTCATCCAGTGGCGGCAGAAATTCCCCGCCCAGCCGCGACATTGGCCACAAGGCGCTGACGAACACCAGCAAGGCAACCGCCAAAGTGGTTTTCGGACGGCGCAATACCACGTCCAGCGCCGGTTGATACAGCCGGATCAAACCACGGTTGAGCGGGTTCTTTTTTTCGTCGGGGATGGGCCCGCGAATCCAGTAGCCCATCAGCACCGGCACCAAGGTCACCGACAACCCGGCAGCAGCGGCCATCGACCAGGTTTTGGTGAACGCCAGCGGGCCGAACAGCCGCCCTTCCTGCGCCTCCAGGGTGAACACCGGGATAAACGACAAGGTGATGATCAGCAGGCAAAAGAATAACGCCGGCCCGACTTCCGTGGCGGCCTGGGTGATCACCTGCCAATGCTGGGCCCCCTTCAGTTCTTCACCGGGATGCGCGTGGTGCCAGGCTTCGATTCTTTTATGGGCGTTCTCGATCATCACCACCGCCGCATCGACCATGGCGCCGATGGCAATCGCGATACCGCCCAGCGACATGATGTTGGCGTTGATGCCCTGATAACGCATCACAATAAAGGCCATCAACACCCCCACCGGCAGCGAGATAATCGCCACCAGCGATGAGCGCAGATGCCACAGGAAGACCCCGCACACCAGCGCCACCACCAGGAACTCCTCCAGCAGCTTGTGGTTGAGGTTGTCCACCGCCCGATCAATCAGCTGGCTGCGGTCGTAGGTGGTCACGATCTCTACACCCGCGGGCAGGCTGGCTTTCAGCTCATCGAGCTTTTGCTTGACCGTAGCAATGGTCTCGCGAGCGTTTTTGCCGCTGCGCAGAATCACCACGCCGCCCACGGCCTCGCCTTGACCGTCGAGTTCTGAAATGCCCCGGCGCAATTCCGGCCCCAGCTGAATGTTTGCTACGTCCCCCAGCGTGACCGGTACCGCACCGACGCCAAGTTTGAGCGGGATTGCCCGGAAGTCCTCCAGGGTCTTGAGGTAGCCCGACGCCCGCACCATAAACTCGCTTTCGGCCATGGTCAGCACCGCGCCGCCGGTCTCCTGATTGGCCTTGCCGATGGCCTCAGTGACTTCAGCCTGAGTAATGCCCAGCGCGGCCATTTTCAGGGGATCGAGCTGCACCTGATACTGCTTGACCATCCCGCCCACAGTCGCCACTTCCGCCACATTGGGCAGGGTTTTAAGTTCGAACTTGAGAAACCAGTCTTGCAGGGCGCGCAATTGTGCGAGGTCATGCTTGCCACTGCGATCCACCAGCCAATACTGATAAATCCAGCCCACCCCCGTGGCATCCGGGCCCAGCGCCGGTTTGGCGCTGGCGGGCAAGCGGCCTTGAATCTGGCTCAGGTACTCCAGCACCCGCGAGCGCGCCCAATACAGGTCGGTGCCGTCTTCAAACAACACGTAGACAAAGCTGTCACCGAAAAACGAATAGCCACGCACGGCCTTGGCGCCAGGCACCGAGAGCATGGTGGTGGTCAACGGGTAAGTGACCTGGTTTTCGACAATTTGCGGGGCTTGCCCAGGGTACGGCGTGCGGATAATCACCTGCACATCGGACAAGTCCGGCAGGGCATCAATCGGCGTGTTTTGCACCGACCAGATGCCCCACGCCGTCACAAACAACGTCGCCAGCAACACCAGCATCCGGTTGCCGACAGACCAGCGAATCAGCGCGGCAATCATGGCTGGCTCCCGGTTGGCAGGTTTGGCGCCAGCGGCGTGACGTCCAGCCCCTTGAGGCTGGCCTCGGAGTCAAGCAGGAACTGGCCTGAACTTACTACCTGCTGGCCTTCTTGCAGCCCTTGCAGGATGGCGGTCTGGCCATCGTTTTCAGACCCGGTACGCACCTCAACCGGGCGGTAATGCCCGCCCTCCTCAGCCAGCATGACCAAGGCTTGATGGCCGGTGCGAATCACTGCCTCGCTGGGCACCCACAGCACATGCTGATCGATGCTTTGCTCAAGGCTGACCTGCGCGGTCAAACCCGGTCGCAGCCGTGCACCGGGGTTCGCCAGTTCGACCCGCACCTGCAACGTGCGGCTGTCGGCGTTGGTTTGAGGCAGGATCGTGCTGACCGTGCCCTTGAACACCTCCCCGGCAAAGGCCGGTAAACGTGCCTCGACGGTTTGCCCCGGCGCAACGGCTGCGGCTTGCGCCTCGGGCACCGCCAGGGTCAACCAGACGCTGCCCAGGCCATTGACCTGGGCCAGGGTTTCACCAAGCCCCAAGGTCATGCCCTGACGCACATTCAACGTCTGCAACACGCCGCCCACCGGGCTGGTGACGGTCAACACCGGCTGCACCTTGCCACTGCGCTCGACCTGCGCAATCAGTGCTGGCGGCATGCCCGTGAGGCGCAGACGCTGACGCGCCGCCGCCAGCAGCGCGGAATCACCCACGCGCTTGAGCGCCAGAAACTCTTCCTGCGCCGCCGCCCATTCCGGCACCAGAACATCCGCCAGCGCAGCGTCGGGTTTGAGCACATCACCGGGCGCAAGATTGTAGACACGCTCGACAAAGCCCGGCGTGCGCGCCTGAATCACGGCCACATCACGCTCATTGAAGCCCAGCACCCCGGACGCCATGACACGGGTCGCCAACATGCCGCGACTGACCGTGGCCAGGCGCACACCGAGATTTTCGGTCTGCCCCGGATCAACCCGCAGCGTTTGCGCGTCGGCTTTATCGTCGGCGTACTGCGCCACCAATTGCATGTCCATAAAAGGCGACTTGCCCGGTTTATCGAACTTTTGCTGCGGGAACATCGGGTCATACCAGTACAACGCCTTGGGCGCGCTGGCCGCCATTGACGGCGCCATGCCGGTGTCACGCGGTTGCCCCGCCCACCAGCCTGCTGCCACACCCAACGCCAGCGCAGCGACTACCAGCCCGGTTACTTTGGTTTTATTAAATGTCATGTGCGCCTTCCCCATAAGCGAAATACAGACGGGCATTGACCGCTGCGCGCTGCTCTTCAACGTCCACCTGTTTGAGGCGGGCCTGGATCAACTCGCGACGTGCCGTGACCAGCGCATTCAGATCACCTTTGCCTGCGCGGTAACTGGCCATGCTCAACGCGACCTTCTCTTGGGCCAGCGGAATCAGGCTGTCCTGACCGCGTTGCACGGCACGGTTAAGGCGCTGAAAATCGGCCAGGTCATCGTCCAGTTGCCGGGTATGCTCGCGGGTCATGTCTTCGCGCTCGGCATCCAACTGATCAAGGTCGGCTTGCCGGGCGGCAATCACCGGGTTTTGTCGGCGACCGGGAAATATCGGTAAATCCCAGGAAAACTGCACGCTGACCATGTCACCGAATTGCTGCCCACGGTGCTGGTAGTCGAGTTCCCAACTCCAGTCCGAGTGCTTCTGGGCCTCAGCCTCATGCAGCTTGGCTTGCGCCTCGCGGGTCATGGGTTCAAAGGCCGCGAGCTGCGGATGGTGCTGCACGTTATGGGTGTACATCCCGCCTTCGACCGGCCATTCGGGCAAGCGCCCAAACGGCGTATCGTTGCCCGCCGGGCCAATCCAGCGCTTGAGTGCGGCATGGGCCTGGGCACGCTGTTGCTGCAACTCATCCTGCTGCTCAGCCAACAATGCAGCTTCCTGTTTGGGGGTCACGGCATCAGAGGGTTGCGCGCGGCCGCCCGCAATCGCCGCACGCACGGCATCGCCAAACAGGCGATTTTCAGCGTAGAAATCCTGGAACAGCGCGTCTTTGCGCTCCACTGAATAACTGTTGATCCACGCCAATGCGGTGGCTTGACGCACATTCAGCCGCGCCACCCGGCGCTGGGCAATGGCGGTGTCCACAGCGGCATCGGCCACTTCAATGCGCGCCTTGCGCTTCTCGCTATTGGGCATGTCCTGACGGATGCCGACCATTTGCATGGTCATGAAATCGCGGTCCAGGCTGCCGCGATCGGGGCCGCCCACCGGGAAGTTCTGCACCCCCAGCACCAGTTTTGGGTCCGGTAATTCGCCCGCCGGGATCGCGGCACTGCTGGCCGCTTGCACGCTGGCATTTTGGGCCGCCAGCGCAGGCGCCGTATTGTCGGCCAGGCGTAGCGCTTCATCGAGGGTCAGGCCACCCGCGAAACTCGGCCACGCCAGCACACTTGCCACCAGGCCGACGCATACGCGCAAGCCCGTGCCAAAGCACATGGGTTTCATGTTTTAGATTCCTGTGAAGATCCCGTGCACGCTGCAAACACAGCACACAACTGTGCCTCGCGCTGATGCGCAAGACGGTTCAAAGAGGGACAGGAATCAAACCCGTGGCGGGCGCCACACCCCGGACGGGGCGGAAGTGGGTACGGCATCGCTGAACAGGGCCAGCGTGAGCGGATTGGGCAAGGAAAGTGCGGGCTTGATGACCGAAATTTGCAACATCGTCCCGGTTTTGCATTCCTGGCCGGGTTTGCACGACTTGCCATGTTCGGACGGCGCCTTGCTGTCGTCGCAGCAGTCCATGCCCATGTCGTTCATCATCTTCATGCCCAACACTTGCATGGGGCACGGGTCTGCCGGTGCCTGCACACCCGCCATCCCACTCAAGGGAAGCGCGAGGCTCAGGACAAAAATAAGGCAAAGCCGCAGATAGCGTTTCATGGGGCGCGAGTTTAATCGTTAAAAATGACGGTTACAATTAGCCGACTCGCGCTATCAGAGCGTGCTGGAATTAAGCGGAGATTATGTTCAGCGTTTTATTCGGTAGACGCGAGCCGCTTAATAATTACGGATAAATATCGATTAACGAAAACGGTTTCGCTAAGCTGCACACAGTCCACATCCACCCTTAACCTTCGGCGGTGAGCGCATGATCGAAGTTACTGAAGTTTCCATTGCCCAACTGCGTGAAGCGCTCGATTCGGGCCAGACCACCGCGGTTGAGCTGGTCAAGTCGTACCTTGCACGCATCGAGGCCTATGACGGCCCGAACACGCCGACCGCGCTAAACGCGCTGGTGGTGCGCAACCCCGAAGCCCTTAAAGAAGCCGAAGCGTCGGACGCCCGTCGCGCCAGGGGTGAAACCCTCGGCCCGCTGGACGGGATCCCCTATACCGCCAAGGACAGTTACCTGATCAAGGGCCTGACAGCCGCGTCCGGTAGCCCGGCCTTTAAAGACCTGATCGCTTATCGCGATGCGTTCACCATTGAGCGTTTGCGTGCCGCCGGGGCCATTTGCCTGGGCAAAACCAACATGCCGCCCATGGCCAACGGCGGCATGCAACGCGGGGTGTATGGCCGCGCCGAAAGCCCGTACAACGCTGACTACCTGACTGCGCCCTTCGCCTCCGGCTCGTCCAATGGCGCTGGTACGGCCACCGCTGCGAGTTTCTCGGCGTTTGGGCTGGCCGAAGAAACCTGGTCCAGCGGGCGCGGCCCGGCGTCCAATAACGGCCTGTGCGCGTACACGCCATCTCGCGGAGTGATCTCGGTTCGCGGTAACTGGCCGCTGACGCCGACCATGGACGTGGTCGTGCCCTATGCCAGAACCATGGCCGACCTGCTGCAAGTGCTCGACGTGGTGGTTGCCGAAGACCCGGACACCCGTGGCGACCTGTGGCGCATGCAGCCCTGGGTGCCGCTGCCAAGTGTTGAATCCGTGCGCCCGGCGTCGTACCTGGATTTGGCCGCCAGCGCTGAATCCCTGGCCGGCAAGCGCTTTGGCGTGCCGCGCATGTACATCAATGCCGACCCGCTGGCCGGCACCGCAGAAAACCCCGGCATCGGCGGCCCGACCGGGCAGCGCATCATCACCCGCGCTTCGGTCATCGACCTGTGGCAAGCCGCGCGCAAGGCCCTTGAGGCCAAGGGCGCCGAAGTGATCGAAGTCGACTTCCCGCTGGTGTCCAATTGCGAAGGCGACCGTCCGGGCGCGCCTACCGTGTTCACCCGCGGGCTGGTGTCCAAGGAGTTCATGCACGACGAATTGTGGGAGCTGTCAGCCTGGGCCTTCGATGACTTCCTGCGTGCCAACGGCGACCCGAAACTCAACCGCCTGGCCGACGTGGATGGCCCGCAGATTTTCCCGCACGACCCGGGCACCCTGCCCAACCGCGAAGATGAACTGGCTGCGGGCATGGATGAGTACGTGCGCATGGCCCAGCGTGGGATTACCCCGTGGGACCAGATCGCGAGCTTGCCGGACGGCCTGCGAGGCCTGGAACAGACCCGCAAGATCGACCTTGAAGAATGGATGGACGATCTGGGCCTGGATGCCGTGCTGTTCCCGACTGTCGCGGATGTAGGCCCGGCCGACGCCGATGTTAATCCGGCATCAGCCGACATTGCCTGGAGCAACGGCGTATGGGTCGCCAACGGCAACCTGGCGATCCGTCATTTGGGCGTGCCGACCGTCACCGTGCCGATGGGTGTGATGGCAGACATCGGCATGCCGGTGGGCCTGACCTTTGCCGGGCGCGCTTACGACGATTCGGCGTTGCTGAGCATTGCTTCGGCGTTTGAAGCACTGGGCAGCAAACGCAAGATCCCGCCCCGCACCCCGCCGCTGAATACCGCTCTGTAGGCTTGAGTTGGCTCGCGATCTTTTGTCAAAGATCGCGAGCACGATCACTACAGGATGCTAATGCTTCAGTGGTTATAAGCCCGCTCGTTATGCTCAGCCAGATCCAGCCCCAGCTCTTCCACGGCATCGTCGGCACGTAAACCCATCACGCGGTCGATGATTTTCAGAATCACCCAACTGGCGGCAAAGCAATACACCGTGGTCAGCAATACGCCCTTAATCTGCGCCATCACTTGCGCGCCCATGCTCACGCCATCCACCAGACCACCCAACGACGGCACACAGAACACCCCGGTCAGCACTGCACCGATCATCCCGCCAATGCCATGCAAGCCGAATACGTCCAGGCTGTCGTCATAACCGATACGGCGCTTGAGCACGGTGACGCTCAGGTAGCAGAACACCCCGCACAACAAGCCGATGGCCAGCGCACCGCCGACGCCGACATAAGCACACGCCGGGGTAATACCCACCAGTCCGGCCAGTGCACCGCAGGCCAAGCCTTGAGCACTGGGTTTGCCGACCTTGAACCACTCGGTGAACATCCAGCCCAGAATGCCTGCGCATGCGCCCAACTGGGTGTTGAGCATCACCATCCCGGACAACCCGCTCAAGCCGCCGCCCGAACCGATATTGAAGCCAAACCAGCCGACCCACAGCATCGCCGCACCGGCCATGGTCAGGCTCAGGTTGTGCGCGGGCATCGGGGTGTTCTGGTAGCCCTTGCGCTTGCCCAAAATCAGGCAAGCGGCCAAGGCGGCAACCCCGGCATTGATGTGCACCGCCGTACCACCGGCATAATCCAGCACGCCCCAGTTATGCATTAATGCACCGGGCCCGCCCCAGACCATGTGCGCCACCGGTGCGTACACCAGGGTGAACCACACCGCCATGAACAGCAGCGCCGCCGAGAACTTCATGCGCTCGGCAAAGGCACCGGCGATCAGCGCCGGGGTGATGATGGCGAAGGTCATCTGAAAGGTCACGTACACCCCTTCCGGGATGTCACCCACCAGGCTGTCGGCGTTAATGCCTTTCAAAAAGGCTTGCCCCAGGCCACCAACAAAACTGTTGAAGGTCACCTGCCCCTCCACCATGCCCGTGGTATCCACCACCATGCTGTAGCCATAGATCACCCACAGCACGCCCACCACCCCGGCAATTCCGAAGCACTGGGTAAACAGTGAAAGCATGTTCTTGGCCCGCACCAGGCCGCCATAAAACAGCGCCAGACCGGGCAGGCACATAAACAACACGAGCGCGGCAGCGGTGATCATCCAGGCGGTGCTGCCGGTGTTCAAGACGGGGGCATCGGCGGCCTGAGCCAGCGGTGCCAACAGCATGGCTGTGCACACCATCAAAGAAGATTTGCCGAGAGGGCGATTGACCATGTTCAAAGCTCCTGCAAAAGAACGTTCGAAATTGTAGGAGCGAGCTTGTCTCGCGATCTTTTAAAAGATCAAAAGATCGCGAGACAAGCTCGCTCCTACGAGGTGGGGTCTATCAGTAGCCGGAGCCCGGTACCCAACTGGTGCCCGCCAGCGGCACGCGGGCCATGGCGGCCGACTCCACGGTCAGGGCGACCAAGTCTTCGGGGTCAAGATTGTGCAGGTGCGATTTGCCACAGGCCCGGGCCATGGTCTGGGCTTCCAGCACCATCACCCGCAGGTAGTTGGCCAATCGCCGACCGCCTTCGACCGGGTCCAGACGCTTGGACAGCTCCGGGTCCTGGGTGGTGATCCCGGCGGGGTCGCGGCCGTTCTGCCAGTCGTCGTAGTAACCCGCTGCCGAACCGATTTTCTTCAGTTCGGCGTCCAGCCGCGGATGGTTGTCACCCAGGGCGATCAAGGCTGCCGTGCCAATGGCCACAGCGTCTGCCCCCAGGGCCATGGCCTTGGCTACATCGGCGCCATTGCGGATGCCGCCCGAGACAATCAACTGTACTTTGCGGTGCATGCCCATCTCTTGCAGGGCCTGAATTGCTTGCGGGATGGCCGACAAAATCGGGATGCCGACGTGTTCGATAAACACTTCCTGAGTGGCCGCCGTGCCGCCTTGCATACCGTCAAGCACGATCACGTCGGCCCCGGCTTTGACCGCCAGTTTGACGTCGTAGTACGGACGGCTGGCGCCGATTTTTACGTAGATGGGTTTTTCCCAGTCGGTAATTTCCCGCAGTTCGGCAATTTTGATCGCCAGGTCGTCCGGGCCGGTCCAGTCCGGGTGACGGCAGGCGCTGCGCTGATCGACGCCAATCGGCAAGGTGCGCATCCCGGCCACTCGCTCAGTGACTTTCATCCCCAGCAGCATGCCGCCACCGCCCGGTTTGGCGCCCTGCCCGAGGACGATTTCAATCGCGTCGGCCTTGCGCAAATCGTCCGGGTTCATGCCGTAGCGAGACGGCAAATACTGGTACACCAAATGCTGCGACTGGCCACGCTCTTCCGGGGTCATACCACCGTCGCCGGTGGTGGTACTGGTACCGGCGATGGTCGCGCCACGGCCCAGGGCTTCCTTGGCATTGGCCGACAAGGCACCGAAACTCATCCCGGCGATGGTCACCGGGATTTTCAGGTGAATCGGCTTCTTCGCGAAGCGGTTGCCGAGGATTACATCGGTGCCGCACTTCTCGCGATAGCCTTCCAGCGGGTAGCGCGAGACGCTGGCGCCGAGCAGCAGCAAGTCATCGAAATGTGGCAGTTTGCGTTTGGTGCCACCGCCGCGAATATCATAGATACCGGTTTCGGCCGCGCGCTGGATCTCCTGAATGGTCAGGCGATCGAAGGTGGCCGATTCGCGCAGTACCGGCGTGGTGGGCGTTGGGTTAGTGGAATCGCTCATGGGGTTCTCCTCGCGCGGATCAGTACGCGGACGCGTTATCGACTTTGAAGTTGTACAGCTGACGAGCCGAGCCATAGCGCTTGAACTCGGCGGCTTTATGCGCAAAACCGGCCACATCCAGCAGCCCTTGCAGCTCTTGCAAATGCTCGGCGCGCATCTCTTTTTCAACACAGTCCGACCCCAGCGACTCGACGCTGCCGCGCACATAGATGTGGGTTTCGTACAGCGAGTCGCCCAGTGCATCACCGGCATCGCCGCACACCACCAGACGCCCGGCCTGGCCCATAAAACAGCTCATGTGGCCAATGCTGCCGCCGACCACAATGTCGATGCCTTTCATGGAGATCCCGCAGCGCGCCCCGGCATCGCCCTCAATCACCAGCAAGCCGCCATGGGCAGTGGCCCCGGCCGCCTGCGAGGCGCTGCCTTTGACCCGCACCACACCCGACATCATGTTCTCGGCGCAGCCCACGCCGACGTTGCCGTGAACGGTAATCGTCGCCTGCTGGTTCATGCCCGCGCAGTAGTAACCGGCGTGACCTTCAATATCGATGGACACGGCCTGGTTCACGCCCACCGCGAGGTTGTGCTTGCCGTTGGAGTGCGTCACCCGCCATTCGGCGTCGATAACGTTATGCACCTGGTCGTGCAGCGCCTGATTGAGTTCGCGCACGCTGGCAGTGGAAAGATCGATAGTTTTCATGTGTGCGCTCCTTAAGCTGACTCGCGTTCCCAGATGTACAACGTGGCCGGTGCCGGTTCCCAGATCCGTGCGTGTTCAATGCCCGGCAGGCTCGATAGCGCCTGATACTCAGAAGCCATGGCCACGTAATCGTCGGTTTCGGCCAAAATCGCCGGTTTGCAGGCAATCGGGTCGCGGATCACCGCAAACCCGTTACGGGTGCCGATGGCGAAGGTATAGAAGCCGTCGAGGTCTTCCAGCGCGTGGTCCAGCGCTTCTTTCAGCGAGTCACCCTGCTGCAGGCGCCAGGTCAGGTAACCGGCCGCGACTTCGGTGTCGTTGTCGGTTTCGAAATGAATCCCTTCGCGCTTGAGTTCCTGACGCAGGCGGAAGTGATTGGACAGCGAGCCGTTGTGCACCAGGCACAAGTCGGCGCCAGTCGAAAACGGGTGGCTGCCTTCCATGGTCACCGCACTTTCTGTGGCCATGCGGGTGTGGCCGATGATGTGGCTGCCCTGCATGCCGGTCAGGCCGAAGCGCCGGGAAATGTCCTCAGGCAGGCCCATGCCCTTAAGGATCTCGATGCTCTGCCCGGCGCTCATGATTCGCACCGTCGGCGCCAGCTCAGCCAGTGCTGCACGCACCGACGCCTCGTCGGCATTGACCTTGAGCACCGCAGCGCTGGCGTTCTGGAACCAGTCCAGCGAGCAGCCCAGGCGTCCTTCCAGCGCACCCATCAGGCTGTTCCAGTCAAAGCTTTCAGTGGTTGCCTGCAACGTCAATTTGACCCAGCCTGCCGCCACTTCGTCGCCGTAGATAGCAAAGCCGGCACTGTCCGGGCCGCGATCCGTCATGGCCTGCAACATGGGTTCAAACAACGTGCCGAGCCGGGCTTCCAGCTGCGGGTTTTTCAGATACAGACCTACGATTCCACACATATGAGCAGTCCTCAGGTTGTTCGGGAGCGGCTGTGCCGCCAGACATAATCAGAAGAATTCGGTGTAACGCTTGATTTCCCAGTCGGAGACGTGGCGGCTGTACTCCACCCACTCCATGCGTTTGAGCTTGATAAACTCGCCAACGATTTGCGGGCCGAGCACCTCGGCAAACAGCGGGTCGGCTTGCAACGCGTCACAGGCTTCCTTGAGCGATTGCGGCAAGGTCTTGATGCCCCGGGCGGCAATTTCTTCGAGGCTCAGGCTGTAGAGGTTTTCGTTGCAGACGTGGTCGATTTCCAGTTGACGATCGATGCCGTCGAGCCCGGCCGCGATGATCGCTGCGCTGACCAGATACGGGTTGCACCCGGCATCTGGCAGGCGAAACTCCAGACGCCCGTAAGGCACGCGGACCATGGCCGAACGGTTGTTGGCGCCGAAGGCGATAAAGGCCGGTGCCCAGGTGGCGCCGGACAGGGACTGCCCCACCACCAGGCGTTTGTAAGAGTTGACGGTCGGCGCAGCGAAGGCACACAGGGCCGGGCCGTGGGCGAGCAGACCGGCAGCAAAGTGATAAGCCATTTTCGACAGGCCCATGCCGCTGGGATCACTGGCGTCATGGAACAGGTTTTTGTTCTCGGCGCTGCTGATCGACAGGTGAAAGTGCATGCCGTTGCCCGCCCGCTTGGGGTCCGGCTTGGGCATGAATGAGCAAATCATGCCCAAATCATTGGCGATCTCACCGGCCGCCATGCGAAAAAACGTAAACCGGTCGGCGGAGGTCAGCGCATCGCTGTAGGTGTAATTGATCTCGAATTGGCCGTTGGCGTCTTCGTGGTCAATTTGGTAGACCTCAAAGTCCACCGCTTGCAGGGCTTCGGTGAGTTTTTCCAGAAACTCTCTTGAGCGCGACAGGCCTTTGTAGTCGTAGCAAGGCTTGTCGAGGTTGTCGCTGGGGTCGACCAGTTGCAGCGTGCCCTGCTCGTCACGGCGCATCAGGTTGAACTCCGGCTCCAGCCCGGTGTTGAGGGTCCAGCCCTTGTCCGCCAGGCGCTGCACTTGTTGCTGCAACACATAACGGCTGTCGTAAGGGTGCGGCTTGCCATCAACATGCCCCACGCACACCACTCGCCCGTAACCTGGCTGCCAGGGCACCGGGGTCAGGGTCGACAAATCGCCACGGGCCATAAAATCCGCGCCGTGGGGCTCCATGCCCATGCCACTAATGGCAAAACCGGCGAACCCGGCGCCCTCTTCGGCGACGGTCTTGAGGCCACAAATCGGCACCGACTTGGTTTTCGCCGCACCGTGAATATCGACAAACTGCGCAAGCACGTACTTGATCCCGTGCTTATCGATGATGCGCTGGGTTTCTGCTGGCAGCATTACTCGTCACTCCTGGCGAAAGGCAAAACAGTGAGGGTTGGCCTTAACCGTCTTTTTATTCCTAAAAAGAAAGTTAGTTTCCCAGTAGGAATGCAAAGCCCTTGCCAGAGTTGTCAGCGCTGCATCAAAACGCCTCCAGGTACGTTTTCGTGCTGTCTATATGGGAAAAATCTTTTCCCGGTGGGAATATGGCCAATGATCCGCTAGCCTGTAGTCAGCTTTTTGCACTTTCTCAGTGCGAAACTATTATTACTGAACGGAAAGTGTGCAGGACTGAATGACGATGCCAACCGAACCCGCTCCACGGCTCAAGCTTGAGCAATACTTGGGCATGCAGATAAAGCGCCAACGTCAGGCTCAGGATTTGAAGTTGTCCGACGTGGCCAAAATTGCCGATATCAGCCAGGGCATGTTGAGCAAAATCGAAAACGCCCAGGTCTCTACCAGCCTCGATACCTTGAGCCGCCTGTGCGACGTGCTCGGCTTGCCGATGTCCAAGCTGTTCAGTGAATACGATCAGCAGGACGGCAGCGCGCTGCTGGTCAAGGCCGACCAGGGCATGGAAGTGGTGCGCCGGGGCACCGAGAAAGGCCATACCTATCACTTGCTCAACCACACACGCGGCCCGAAAAAGAGTTTTGAGGCGTACATGGTGAGCATGGACGACGCCAGCGAAGAGTTCCCGACCTTCGCCCATCCGGGCACCGAGTTTTTGCATTTGCTGGAAGGCGAATTGATTTATCGCCACGGCAACCAGTTGTACCGCATGCAGGCGGGCGACAGCCTGACCTTTGAAGGCGACATCCCCCACGGGCCAGAACAGCTTGTGCAAGTACCGATTCGTTTGTTGTCGATCATGAACTACGGCAACGACAAGGAATAAGCCATCCCCTCTTTGGCTGCCGCCCCGTCTTCGATACCGCATTGTCGCGCAGCAAAAAGGCCACCGAATATCTTCAGCATCCCCCAATCGGTTCCCTCTCCTTCGGGAGTGTATGGACCGGGGACATAGCGAACACAATGTTCGG
>NZ_WIVR01000060.1:0-31511 GCF_009600525.1 Pseudomonas sp. FSL R10-1350 | reverse complement strand
TGTTATGCGTGGGCGGTGAGCTGGGCAATGCAGCGGGCGCATTGCCGCTGGTCCTGGGCCAATGCAGCGCTGCCCCGGCAATTGCCGAGCCTTTGCTGGCGCATTACTGGTCACCGCAACCGCAATTTGCCCTGGGCCAGGCCCTGCGCGGCAAAGCGACCTCTGCCCTGGATATTTCAGACGGTCTTTTGGCGGACTGCGGGCATATTGTACTGGCTTCGCGTGTGGGCCTGCAGATCGAAAATGACCGCGTGCCGATGTCGCTGGCCCTGCAAGAGTTTTTGGGGGATGCGGGCGCGCAAAAAGCGGCCTTGAGCGGCGGTGACGATTACGTGCTGGCCTTTACCTTGCCAGCCGTTGAACTGCCGACATTGCTCGCTGACGGCTGGCCGATCCACGTCATCGGCCGCGTCATTGAAGGGCAGGGCGTCAGCCTTGTCGACGAGCACGGTCAGGACATCACCCCGGCAATCCGTGGTTACCAGCACTTTCACGGGTGATGTGAAGGTTCGCGGGGCCTGAGCTATCAAACTTTTTGATATTTATCTCCGATAATTCAGCCTAAGCGTCTGTAGGAACGTCCTGTTACAATGTCGACTCTGCGAATTTCCAGTCCTCAAACTGATCAGGAGCACATGGTGCCCGTCGTTTTCGTTGCTGCTTGCAAGCTCCCAACCCCCTTTGCCGAATTCACCATGCATGGCTTTTTAGAGCAAGCCACGGGTCGTGAACACGTTGTGCTCAGTTTGGGCGACGTGGCAGACGGTGCTCCGGTATTAGGCCGGGTGCACTCCGAATGCCTGACCGGCGATGCCTTGTTCAGCCAGCGCTGTGATTGCGGCTCACAACTGGAAGCCGCTTTGCAGGCCATCGCCCGCGAAGGTCGTGGCGTGTTGTTGTACCTGCGTCAGGAAGGCCGTGGCATTGGTCTGTTGAACAAAGTGCGCGCTTACGCACTGCAAGATGGCGGTGCCGACACCGTTGAAGCCAACGAGCGTCTGGGCTTTGCTGCGGATCAGCGCGATTACGCCATCTGCCTGCCGATGCTTGAGCACTTGGGTGTCAATTCGCTGCGCCTGATGACCAACAACCCGCGCAAGGTCAAAGCCTTGACCGACATGGGCATCACCGTGGCGGAGCGTGTGCCGCTGCACACCGGGCACAACCCGCACAACAAACTGTACCTGGCAACCAAAGCCAATAAGCTTGGGCACATGATGGGCAACCAGCACCAAGGCGAGACAGATCCGGCGTGATGCACTACTGGCTGGCAATCCTGTTGCTGGCCGTGGGTTTACCCTGCATGGGCGCCAGCCGAGTGATCAGTCTGGCGCCATCGCTGTCTGAAATCGTCGTTGAACTGGGGGCCACCGACCTGCTGGTCGGGCGCCTCGACGCTGGCGAGTCACTTCCCGAACTGGCCGCTGTGCCCTCTGTGGGCCGCTATGGCCAATTAAACATCGAGCGTTTACTCAGCCTGCAACCCGACTTGGTCCTGCTCTGGCCGGGTAGCGTGGGCGTAGCCCAGCGCGAGCAACTGCACAGCTTCAACATCCCGACCTACACCGCCGACCCTCAAACCCTTGATCAACTGCTTGAGCAGATCCAGACCCTTGTCGTCGCCTTGGGGCGCCCGGAACGCGGTCAGGAGCTGGCAGATCAATTGCGCACGCGTCTGGCTGAGTTACGTACCCGCTACCACCGTGACAAGCCGCTGCGGGTGTTTTACCAAGTGTGGGATCAACCGCTCTACACCTTGGGCGGCGGGCAAATCATCAGCGATGCGTTGGCCGTGTGCGGGGCGAGTAACGTGTTTGCCGACCTCAAACTCCCGGCCCCGCAAGTCAGCGTCGAGTCGGTATTGCAGCGCAATCCACACATAATCATTGCGAGCAGCCAGGCGCAACTCGACGCCTGGAAAGCCTGGCCGCAACTGGATGCGGTCAAACACGGGCGTTTAGTGCTGTTGAGTGATAAAGGTCTGGAACGCCCGAGCGGGCAAATGGTGCAAGCAACCGGCAGGTTGTGCGAGCAAATCGCCCCCTGATCCCTGTAGGAGCGAGCTTGCCTCGCGATCTTTTGATCTTTAAAAGATCGCGAGGCAAGCTCGCTCCTACAGTCGATCCGGGTGGGGTTAGAGGCCCAGCAACTGCATCCGCTGGCGAACCGAGGCTTCGATGCCGGCTTCATCCAGGCCGCATTCAGCCAGCATCTGGCTCGGCTTGGCATGCTCGACATAAATGTCCGGCAAGCCCAGGTGCAGCACCGACTTCAGCACGTTTTCGCGGGCCAGGAACTCACTGACCGCCGCGCCTGCGCCACCCATGATGGCGTTTTCTTCGATGGTCACCAGCAGCTCATGGCTGTCAGCCATTTCGCGTACCAAGGCTTCGTCCATAGGCTTCACAAAACGCATGTCGACCACGGTCGCGTCGATCTTTTCAGCCACTCGCAGGGCTTCGGCCAATTGCACGCCAAATACCAGGATTGCCACCTTGCTACCTTGACGGCGCACGATGCCTTTGCCGATTTCCAGCGGCTCAAGAGTCTTCTCGATTGCTGCGTCAGGGCCGGTGCCGCGCGGGTAACGTACTGCCGCCGGGCCGTTGTACAGGTGGCCGGTGGTGAGCATTTTGCGCAGTTCGTTCTCATCGCTCGGGGTCATGATGACCATGCCCGGGATGCAACGCAGGTAAGACAGGTCGTAGCTGCCGGCGTGGGTCGGGCCGTCTTCGCCCACCAGACCGGCACGGTCGATGGCAAACAGCACGTCCAGGTTCTGCACCGCGACGTCATGCACCAACTGGTCGTAACCACGCTGCAAGAACGTCGAATAAATCGCCACCACGGGTTTGGCGCCTTCACAGGCCATGCCGGCGGCAAACGTGACCGCGTGCTGCTCGGCAATCGCCACATCGAAGTAGCGCGACGGGTACTGCTCGCTGAACTTGATCAGGTCCGAGCCTTCTTTCATGGCCGGAGTAATGCCGACCAGACGCTCGTCGGCCGCCGCCATGTCGCACAGCCACTCGCCAAACACGGCCGAGTACTTCGGCCCGCTGGCAACTTTGGGCGCGACTTTTGGCGCGTCCAGCGGCTCAAGCTTGGTGATCGCGTGGTAACCAATCGGGTCGGCTTCAGCCGGGGCGAAACCTTTGCCTTTCTTGGTGACGATGTGCAGGAACTGCGGGCCTTTGAGGTCGCGCATGTTACGCAGCGTGGCAATCAAGGTCGGCAGGTCGTGGCCATCAATCGGCCCGATGTAGTTCCAGCCCAACTCTTCGAACAGGGTGCCGGGGACCAGCATGCCCTTGGCGTACTCTTCGGTGCGGCGGGCAATTTCCCAAGCGCCCGGAAGGCGTGACAGCACTTTTTTGCTGCCTTCGCGCATGCTGGCGTACGTACGGCTCGACAGGATTTTGGCCAGGTAGTTGGACAACCCGCCGACATTGCGCGAAATCGACATGTCGTTGTCGTTGAGGATCACCAACATGTTGGCATTCACTTCGGGCGCGTGGTTCAGTGCCTCAAAGGCCATGCCCGCCGTCAGTGCGCCATCGCCAATCACCGCAATGGCCTTGCGCTCGCTGTTTTGCAGGCGGGCGGCAATGGCCATGCCCAGCGCAGCGCTGATCGAGGTGCTGGAATGGCCGACGCCAAAGGTGTCGTACTCACTTTCGGAACGGCGCGGGAAGGCCGCAATGCCGTCCTTTTGGCGCAACGTCGCCATTTCATCGCGACGGCCGGTGAGGATTTTGTGCGGATACGCCTGATGACCCACGTCCCACACCAGCCGGTCATCCGGGGTGTCGAAGACGTAGTGCAGCGCGATGGTCAGCTCAATGACCCCAAGCCCGGCACCAAAGTGCCCGCCTGTCTGGCCAACGGTATAGAGCAATTCCAGACGCAACTCATCGGCCAGGGTTTCCAGCTCGGCTTCGGCTAATCTGCGCAGGCCAACAGGCGTGCCCGCTCGGTCGAGCAGGGGCGTAGTCGGGCGCTTGCGGGGAAAATCTTGAAACGTCGTTGGCATCAGGCGAATCGTTATAGGTATATAAAAGAGGCGGCAGTTTACCTTATGGAACGTAAGCTGCCCACGCAGTGTGACATTCGTTAGTCAGACCTTGGCATTACACGTTGTGCGAAATATCTATTTGTCGCCGTATTAGTGGCGGCGATCCACGATATAACGCGCCAGTTCTCGCAAAGGTTCTGCTGCTGCATCAAAAGGTCGCAGGGCATTGAGCGCCTGATCACGCAACTCCAGGGCATAGCTTTTGGCCTGCTCCAGACCCATCAGTGCCGGGTAGGTCGGTTTGTCCCGTGCAATGTCGGCACCTTGGCGTTTGCCCAGGGTTGCGGTGTCACTTTCAACGTCCAGAATGTCGTCCTGGACCTGAAACGCCAAGCCAATGGCCCGGGCATAAACGCTCAACGCCTGCAGATTGTCATCCGTTGCCTGGCCGCTGGCCAGTGCCCCCAGCTGTACGCTGGCTTCAATCAGGGCGCCGGTCTTGTGGCGGTGCATGTATTCCAGCGCAGCCTGATCCAGCTTCAGCCCCACCGAGCCCAGATCGATGGCTTGCCCGCCAACCATGCCGGCAGGGCCCGCCGCGAACGCCAGGCCATTGACCATGCGCAAACGTGTTTCGGCATCCAAAGTGGTCAGCGTCGGGTCGAGCAGGGCGCTGAACGCCAGGCTTTGCAGGCCGTCACCGGCCAGAATGGCGCAGGCTTCATCAAACGCCTTGTGGGTGGTCGGCTGGCCGCGGCGCAAATCATCATCGTCCATGGCCGGCAAATCATCATGCACCAGCGAATAGGCGTGGATCAGCTCCACCGCGCACGCCGCGCCATTGGCTTGTTCGGGGGGCGCGCCCAGCGCTTCGCAAGCGGCATAGGCCAATAGCGGTCTAACCCGTTTGCCACCATTCATCACGCTGTAACGCATGGCCTCGTACAGACGGGCCAACTCCGGGGCAGGAGCGACAAACAAGCGCTCAAGTGCCGCGTTGACGCGTGCCTGGCTGCTGGTCTGGTAGGCATCAATCATTCTGGCTGTTCCGCATCAAAAGGCTCTTGAGCGAGCTCACCATCGCGCTCAAGCAAAATTTGGACTTTCTGCTCCGCTTGCGCCAGCGCGCCCTGGCAATCACGGGTCAGACGAATGCCTTGTTCAAAGGCGGTCAATGAGTCTTCCAGTGACAGTTCGCCGTTTTCCAGGCGCTCGACCAATGTTTGCAGGTCGGCGAGGGACTGCTCGAAATCCAGGGAAGCTTTTTTGCGGGCCATGGCGGCATTCTCGGTAGGCGTTAAAACCGGCTGACACTAGCAGACAGCAGGTTTTGGGGCAAATAAGGCGGCAGTTTAAGCCACTGCCATGAAAGGTGAATCTGTTAACTGCATGACTTTAGTCGACATGTATAAGGCGATTTTTTCAACCGTTCGTGTCAGAGCTGACTGTTTGGGTGTAGTCCAAATCCTTGGTATGTCAGGTTTCGTAACGCGTGTGTGAGGCGATTTCTTTACCTTTTTTTAAGCGAAGACATTTCGCGGCCTATTGAGGAAACGTCTGACATTTTTCCCTTTTCCATTCACATAAGGTTTCGCCACTTGAATGGAATCGGTAATGCGCTGTGATCCTCCCCCTTGATACCTCTATGACGTACGTGGTGCCCACTGCAGTGGGCGGCGTGCTGTCATGACGTATTCCAGCCAATTATTTGCCCGCCTCATCGAGCTGGGCAAAACACCGGTGTTCAAGGATAGCTTTGCGGGCAATGACGCGCGCTTTTCGAACCAGTTCGAAGCCCTTGAGCGAGAAATCGGCAAGTCGCAGTCGATGTCAGAAAACAACCAGATCGACTGGTACGTGGTGCATGAGCAAAGCGAGGCGATGTTGCGTGATCAGTCCAAGGACCTGCGTGCCGCCGTCTGGCTGACCTGGGCGCTTTATCAGCGCGAATCGTTCCCGGGGTTGCTGGCGGGCCTGGGGTTGTTGCACCACCTGTGTACGGAGCGCTGGGCGCTGGTCTACCCGACCAAGTTGCGCACCCGTGCCGCCGCCATCAGTTGGCTGGTAGGGCGCCTTGATCGGGCCCTTAACGAAAACGTGCCGATTAAAGAACAACTGCCGCTGTTCCAGCACATGGTTGAGCTGTTGCTGGCGCTGGAAAGCGCGCTGGCCAAGCATTTGGGCGATGACGTGCCGCTGTTGCTGCCGATTTGCCGTCGACTGGCCCGAATGGTCCAGCGGGCCGTCGACAGCCAGCCCGAGAAGGGCGTTATTGCCACGGCGGTGGCGCAGGTCAGGCACGTGGCCACACAGTTGATCGAGCCCAATACGCTCATCGACAACGAAAAAGACGCTCACAAGGCCTTGCGTCAGCAACAGGACAGCGCCCGGGCCTTGTGCGGCTGGTGGCTAAAACAGAAAGCCACCGACCTGCGAGCGCTACGCCTGAACCGCGTGCTGACGTGGCTGGCCGTAGAACTCCTGCCCGAGCGCAATGGCGAGCTGATTACCCCGCTGCGCGGCATCCCGGCCGACAAGCTCAACAGCTACGCGGACCGTTTCACCCAGGGGCAGTTTGCCGATTTGCTGGTGGAGCTTGAAGCCAGCGTTGCCAAATCACCGTTTTGGTTCGACGGCCAGCGCCTGGTCTGGGAATGCCTGAGCGCCCTTAAAGCCGAGTCGGCCATGCGCGAGGTGGAGGTCCATTTCGCCTTGCTCCTGCAACGACTGCCGGGCCTGGTCGAATTGCGTTTCAGTGACGGCACCGCGTTTGCCGACCCGCAGACCCGCGCCTGGATCGACGCACAGGTGCTGCCGCACCTGAGCCGAAGCGAGCCCGAAGCGCTGGTCGCGACTGTACGCCCGGCCTGGGACTTGGCCCTCGATGAAGCGCAAGAGCTGCTGCGAGTCAGCGGTTTCAAACCCGCTGTGCAGTGGCTCAAGCGCGGATCCAGTAGCGCCCACGGCGAGCGGGTGCGGTTTTTTTGGCAGTTGACCCTCGCCCGGTTGTGCTTCCACGCCAAGAAATACGAACTCGCCAAAACCCAGCTCGAAATGCTCGATGAGGTCCTACACCGCTCAGGCTTACAGGCCTGGGAGCCGGATCTGGTGCTTGAAGTTTTGCGTCTTTTACATCGCTGCTGCGAGCTCTTGCCGCAGAACCACGAAGTGCGAGAACGCAAGGACGAGATGTATCGCAGGTTGTGCCACCTCGATCTTGAAGTGGTACTCGAATAGGCCTCAGGGCCACACACACGCAAGGAAAAACATCATGGCCAAAGAAAGCTCGGTAGCCCCCAAGGAACGGATCAACATCACGTTCAAACCCGCGACTGGCGGGGCTCAAGAAGAGATCGAACTGCCTTTGAAGCTGTTGGTGATGGGTGACTATATCCAGCGCTTTGACGGGCGAAAGCTTGAAGACCGCAAGCCTATTGCCATCGACAAAATGACCTTCGATGAAGTGCTTTCCAAGCAAGGGCTGGAGCTGGCCCTGAATGTGCCCAACCGCTTGCACGGCGAAGACAGCACCGATGAGCTGGCGATTGCGCTGCGCGTCAGCGCGATGAAGGACTTCAACCCGGCGAGCCTGGTGGAGCAAATCCCTGAACTGAAAAAACTGATGGAGCTGCGTGATGCCCTGGTCGCACTTAAAGGCCCATTGGGCAACGCGCCGAGCTTTCGCAAGGCGATTGAAGGCGTCCTGGCCGACGACGTCTCACGCGCTCGGATACTGAGCGAACTGGATCTGCTTGTCGCTCCGGCAACGGACGTTTGAGCCCCCCATCAGTCAAGGAAGCCACACAATGAGCAGCAGCGCCGCACAACTTAAAGACGATAAAAGCACTTCTTACAGCGTTCTGGACGACATCATCGCGCAAACCCGACTCACACCCGAAGACGACGCCTATGGCATCGCCAAGCGCGGCGTAGCGGCGTTTATCGAAGAACTGCTGAAACCGCAAAACCAGGGCGAGCCGGTCAAAAAAGCCCTGGTTGATCGCATGATTGCCGAGATTGACGCCAAGCTCAGCAACCAGATGGACGAAATCCTCCACCACCCGTCCTTCCAGTCGCTGGAGTCCGCGTGGCGTGGCTTGCAGTTGTTGGTTGATCGCACCAACTTTCGCGAAAACATCAAGATCGAAATCCTCAACGTCTCGAAAGAAGACCTGCTGGACGACTTCGAAGACTCGCCCGAGGTCATGCAATCGGGCCTCTATAAACATGTGTACACCGCTGAATACGGGCAGTTCGGTGGTGAGCCGGTGGGCGCCATCATCGCCAACTACTTCATGACCCCAAGCTCGCCGGACGTCAAATTGATGCAGTACGTGTCCAGCGTTTCGTGCATGTCCCACGCGCCATTCATTGCCGCCGCCGGGCCGAAGTTTTTCGGCCTCGAAAGCTTTACTGGCATGCCAAACCTTAAAGACCTGAAAGACCACTTCTGCGGCCCGCAATTTGCCAAATGGCAGAGCTTTCGCGAGTCCGAAGATTCGCGCTACATGGCGCTGACCGTGCCGCGCTTCTTGCTGCGCAACCCGTATGACCCAGAAGAAAACCCGGTCAAGTCGTTCGTTTATAAAGAAACCGTTGCCAACAGCCACGAGCACTACCTGTGGGGCAACACCGCCTACACCTTCGCTTCCAGGCTCACCGACAGTTTTGCCAAGTTCCGCTGGTGCCCGAACATCATCGGCCCGCAAAGCGGCGGCGCGGTTGAAGACCTGCCCCTGCACCACTTCGAAAGCATGGGCGAAATCGAAACCAAGATCCCCACCGAAGTCCTGGTCTCTGACCGCCGTGAATACGAACTGGCCGAGGAAGGTTTCATCTCCCTGACCATGCGCAAAGGCAGCGACAACGCCGCGTTCTTCTCGGCCAACTCGGTACAAAAGCCCAAGTTCTTCGGCATCAGCGCTGAAGGCAAGAACGCCGAGCTGAACTACAAACTCGGCACCCAACTGCCTTACATGATGATCGTCAACCGCCTAGCGCATTACCTCAAAGTATTGCAACGCGAGCAGTTGGGTTCGTGGAAAGAGCGTACCGACCTGGAGCTTGAGCTCAACAAGTGGATCCGTCAGTACGTTGCCGACCAGGAAAACCCTGCCGCCGAAGTCCGTGGCCGTCGCCCTTTGCGTGCCGCCCATATCACCGTCAGCGACGTTGAAGGCGAGCCTGGCTGGTACCGCGTCAGCCTGAACGTGCGCCCGCACTTCAAGTACATGGGGGCTGACTTCACCTTGTCGCTGGTCGGCAAGATGGAAAAAGAGTAACGGGAGGCGGGCATGAGCGCATATGGCAGCCTTTTTGAACGCCTGGCGGGCGATGTGGATAAACGCCGGGGCTTGAGCCCCGTTGCCTGCGCCCAGGCGTCCGTGGCTGCCCACTTGGCAAAAATGCTCAGCACCCGGGCGGGCAGCGTGCAAACGCTGCCCGACTACGGCCTGCCCGATTTGAACAACATGCGTTTGAGCCTGCATGACGCGCTGACCCAAGCGCGCGCGGCCATCGAAGTATTTATTGAACGTTATGAACCGCGTCTGAGCCAGGTCCGCGTCAGCGCCTTGCCCCGAGACGGCGACCCGCTGCGGCTCGCCTTCAGTCTCGACGGCTGGCTGGACGTGGCGGGCACCAAGCGTCAGGTCAGTTTCACCGCGCACCTGGATGGCAGTGGTCAGGTCAGGGTCGGGACTTAAAGCCCGGCACGCGTGACGTTCAACCCCTATGTGTTTCCCGTATTTCGTGCCGTCGACAACTAACAGGTAGCGCCGTGTCCTTTAACCATTACTACCAAAGCGAACTCACTGCATTGCGCCAGTTGGGCAGCCGCTTCGCTGAGCGTAGTCCTGCGTTGGCGCCATTTTTGGGCCAGGCCGGGCGTGATCCTGACGTCGAGCGGTTGCTTGAAGGGTTTGCTTTTTTAACCGGGCGCTTGCGCCAGAAGCTGGACGATGAGCTCCCCGAACTGAGCCATTCGCTGATGCACCTGCTATGGCCCAATTACATGCGGCCACTGCCGGCATTCAGCCTGTTGCAGTTCGACCCGCTGGACCGTCCGGGCCCGGCGCTGCGGGTCGAGCGCGAAACACGGGTGGCGAGCAAGCCGATTGACGGCGTGAGTTGCCAGTTCAGAACCTGCTACCCGACAGACGTGCTGCCATTGGCCCTGGTTGAGCTCAAACACTCGGTCAACGCCCAAGGCACGCTGCTCAGCCTGCGTTTGAACATGACCTGTGACGGTCATTTGGGCGAGCTGGCGCTGAGCCGTTTGCGCTTGCACCTGGCGGGTGAGCGCTACGTCAGCCAAATGCTCTACCTCGGCTTGTTGCGCCATCTGCACGGCGTCACCGTAGTGCCGCTCGATGGCAACGGCAAAGCTCTGGAGGCCGACGAAAACCCGGCGTTCACCCTGGCGCCCACTTGCATACAGCCGGTGGGGTTTGCCGAGGAAGAAGCCTTGATCCCTTACCCGCTAAACACCTTTCGCGGCTACCGCTACTTGCAGGAATACTTCGCCTTTCAGGACAAGTTTCTGTTCGTTGACCTCAGCGGTCTGGAGCGCCTGAGCACGCTGCCTGAAGACACCCTCAAGCAGGTGCGCGGTCTGGAGTTGCGCTTTGATATTCGCCAGAGCAACGCCCAGCGCCTGCGCCCGACGCTGGACAACGTGAAGCTCTATTGCACGCCCATCGTCAACCTGTTCCAGCACGACGCCATGCCCGTGCGTCTGGACGGTAAACAGGACGAATACCTGCTGATGCCCTCACGGCTGGCGCTCGAACACTGCGCGGTGTTCTCGGTAGACAGCGTGACCGGCTGGCGCGTCGACGGCACGGGCTCCCAGCGGTATGTGCCGTTCGAATCATTCGAACACGACCCCAGTTTTGATGTGGCCGTCGAGCAAACGCATTACAGCGTTCGCCAGCGCACGGCGTTGCTGCATGAAGGGCTCGACACCTACCTCAGTTTTGGCACCCGCCAGCCCGAGGCGGGCGAAACCCTGTCCATTGAGCTGACGTGCACCAATCAGAACCTGCCCCGGCGCCTTGGCCAGGGCGATATCTGCCTGCCCTGCGAAGGGACGCGCGAGTTTCTGGTGTTTCGCAACATCGGGCCGGTGACGCCCAGCTACGCACCGCCGCTCAACCGTGACTTTCTCTGGAAGCTGATCAGCAACATGTCACTCAACTACCTGTCGCTGGTCAACGTGGATGCCCTGAAGGTGATCCTCGAAACCTACGACTTGCCGCGCTACTACGACGAACACGCCGAGCGTGTCAGTAAAAACCTGCTCAACGGCCTCAAGTCGATCCGCCATGAACACGTTGACCGCCTGCACCGCGGCTTGCCGCTGCGTGGTCTGCGCACCGAACTGACCGTTGATACCCAGGGCTATGTCGGCGATGGCGACCTGTTTGTATTTGCCTCGGTGCTCAACGAGTTTTTCGCGCTTTACGCCAGCCTCAATTCGTATCACGAACTGCGGGTCCACAGCACACAGGGAGAGACCTACCAATGGACACCCCGCATGGGCCTGCAGCCCCTGCTCTGAGCGTGTTGGCGCGCACTGTCCGGGAGTACTCGCTATTTCAGGCCGTGCTGCTGGTCATCGACCGCCTGCGTGACGGCAACACCGACATCAGCGAAGACGAGCTCTACGACCGGGTGGAGTTTGTGGCCAACCCGAGCCTGGGGTTTCCGGGCTGCGACGTTGATGCGGTGGAGTTCTTTGTCGAGCACGGGCAACGCCGTGCGCGGCTGCGTTTCAACCTGATGGGCCTGGTAGGTTCCGCGTCGCCGTTGCCGGCGTTTTATGGCGAGCAAGCGCTGGGCGACGGCGACGCGCAGAACACCACACGGCAGTTTCTGGACCTGTTCAACCACCGCTTGCAACGGCTGCTGCTGCCCATCTGGCGCAAGTACCGCTATCGCGCCCGATTCGAAAGTGGCGCCAATGATCCGTTTTCCAGCCACTTGTTTGCCCTCATCGGGCTGGGTGGCCAGACCATCCGCGACGCTCAAGAGCTGAACTGGAAGCGCCTGTTGCCCTACCTCGGCTTGTTGAGTTTGCGCGCACATTCGGCCGCCCTGATCGAGTCCGTGCTGCGTTACTACTTCAAGCACGCCGAATTGACGATTGAGCAGTGCATCGAGCGCCGCGTCGAGATTCTCCAGGAACAGCGCAACGCCCTTGGGCGCGGCAATCATCAACTGAGTGAAAGCCTGGTGCTGGGCGAGCGCGTTCGCGATTGCAGCGGCAAGTTTCGCATCCACATCCGCCAACTGAGTTGGGACCGTTTTCATGAACTTCTGCCGATCGGCACGGGGTATCAGCCGCTGTGTGCGCTGGTGCGCTTCACCCTGCGTGATCCGCTGGAGTACGACATCCGGCTGGTGCTGCGCCACGAAGAAATCCGTGAGCTGCGCATTGCCGAGCACAACCCCTGCCGACTCGGATGGACCAGTTGGCTGGGCCGCGAATACGCGGACGGCGTCGTCACCCTGGGTAAAGCACATTAAGGAGCAATGGCCATGATCAACGTAGACCTGCAACAACTGATACAGGCACTCGACGCCGACACCCGGCGCGACCTTGAGGGCAGTGCCGAACGCTGTGTAGCACGTGGCGCGAGCCAGGTATTGGTAGAAGACCTGCTGCTGCAACTGCTGGAGCGACCGCAAGGCTTGCTCGCACGTGCGCTGCAAGACGCCGCCATCGATGCGGGCCACTTGAGCGCTGCCTTGCAGCCGCGCAGTGAAAACAGCGCCTCACGCAACCCGGTGTTTGCGCCGGAACTGGTGCAATGGCTGCAAGATGCGCTGCTGGTGGCCAGCCTTGAACTGGGGCAGACCCAGATTGATCAGGCCGCCTTGATCCTCGCCTTGTTGCGCAACCCGCTGCGTTATGCCGGGAGCGGCTATCAAACCCTGCTGGCCCAGCTCGATATCGAACGCCTCAAAGGCTTTGCCCTGTCGCAACAAGCACAACCCGCCAGCGATCGCGCTCCTGCGTCGGGCGAGGCGTTATTGCCGCGCTTTACCCACAACCTGACGGAGCAGGCGCGGGCCGGGAAACTTGACCCGGTGTTGTGCCGCGATGACGCCATCCGCCAGATGATCGACATCCTCGCCCGCAGGCGCAAAAACAACCCGATTGTGGTGGGCGAAGCCGGTGTGGGTAAAACCGCTATCGTCGAAGGCCTGGCCTCGCGCATCGCCGCCGGTGAAGTGCCGCCGGTGCTGCTCGGGGTTGAATTGCTGTCGCTGGACATGGGCCTGCTGCAAGCCGGGGCCAGCGTTAAAGGTGAATTCGAACGCCGCCTCAAAGGCGTCATCGACGAAGTCAAAGCCTCGCCCAAGCCGATCATTCTGTTTATCGACGAAGCCCACACCTTGATCGGCGCCGGTGGCAACGCAGGAGGGTCCGATGCGGCCAACCTGCTCAAGCCCGCATTGGCCCGTGGCGAGTTGCGCACCATTGCCGCCACCACGTGGGGTGAGTACAAAAAATACTTCGAAAAAGACCCGGCGCTGGCTCGGCGTTTTCAGCCGGTGCAACTGCATGAGCCTACCGTCACTGAGGCGGTGACCATCCTGCGTGGTCTGGCCCACGTGTATGAAAAGAGCCATGGTATTTATTTGCGTGACGACGCGGTGGTGGCCGCCGCGCAATTGTCAGCCCGTTATCTGGCCGGTCGCCAGCTCCCGGACAAAGCCGTCGATGTGCTCGATACCGCCTGCGCCCGCGTGCGCATCAGCTTGGCCGCCGCGCCGCAAAAGCTTGAGCAACTGCGCGGTGAACTGGCTGAAGGCGGGCGCCAACGTCAGGCCATGCGCCGTGATGCCGAAGCCGGTTTGTTGATTGATCACGCGCAGCTGCTGACGCTGGAAGCGCGCTTGATCGAAGCCGAAAGCGAGCAGCTTGCCCTTGAAGCACGCTGGGTTGAGCAACGCACCTTGGCCGAACGCTTGCTGGCGCTGCGCCAACAACTGGCTCAGGCCCGTGAGGCCAGCGAACCGAACTTTGACCCTGACAACGAGCAAAGCGTGCCCTCACTTGAGGCCCAGCTCAACCTCACCCACGCGGCCCTGAGCGAAGCCCACGGCCTTGAACGGCTGGTCAGTTTTGAAGTGTGCCCGCGTCTGGTCGCAGAAGTCATCAGCGCCTGGACCGGCGTGCCCGTGTCGCAATTGGCCCGCGAGCACAGCGCCAAGGTCAGCAGTTTCGGCGCCGATTTAAGCGCGCGTATTCGTGGGCAAGACCAGGCCATTCATGCGCTGGATCGCTCCATGCGTGCCACGGCGGCGGGCCTCAACAAACCCGATGCGCCGGTGGGGGTGTTCCTGCTGGTGGGCCCGAGCGGCGTCGGCAAAACCGAAACGGCCCTGGTTCTGGCCGACCTGCTGTACGGCGGCGAGCGCTTTATCACCACCATTAACATGTCCGAGTTCCAGGAAAAACACACCGTCTCGCGGTTGATCGGCGCACCGCCGGGTTACGTCGGTTATGGCGAAGGCGGCATGTTGACCGAGGCCGTACGGCAAAAACCGTATTCCGTGGTGCTGCTGGACGAGGTCGAAAAGGCCGACCCGGATGTACTCAACCTGTTCTATCAAATCTTCGACAAAGGTGTGGCCAACGATGGTGAAGGGCGCGAGATCGACTTTCGCAACACCCTGATCCTGATGACCTCCAACCTCGCCAGCGACCGCATCAACGCCTTGTGCGCCAACGGTGCGCGGCCGAGTGCCGAAGACCTTGAACAGAGCATTCGTCCGGTGCTCAGTAACCACTTTAAACCCGCCTTGCTGGCGCGCATGCGCGTGGTGCCGTACTACCCGGTCAGCGGGCCGGTGCTGCGTGAACTCATTGAAATCAAACTTCAACGCCTGGGTGAGCGTCTGCAACGGCGGCAACTTTCGTTCAGCCACTGCCAGCGTCTGGTCGACCATTTGGCTGAGCGCTGCACCCAAAGCGACAGCGGTGCGCGACTCATCGACTACTTGCTCGACACCCATGTCCTGCCGCTGATAGCCGACCGCTTGCTGGACGCCATGGCCAACGCGCAAACCCTCAAGAGCGTGCACGTCACCCTCGACCCGCAGGCCCATGTGCTGTGTGAGTTTGCTTAAGGTGGAGCCGATGTTTGTTCACGTAGCGGACCCTCTGGCGTATGCCGAGTCGTTGCTCCAGCACTTTGCCAGCGTGGCGCGCTGCACTGATAGCGCCGGTGTGGTCGGTCAGTGCGTGCGTGCCGTGGCCCAACTCAGTGGCTGTGAATTGAGCCAGCTGTATGTGCTCGATGCCACGCACAAGCGACTGGAACTGACTGCAGAATGGCTCGACGGGCTTGTGCAACCGCCCCGCGAACAAGGGTTGCCAACAGATTACGCAGGCCAGCACCTGTTGCAGTTTGCCGTGTGCCAGAATCGGGTTGTGAGTGTCGATGACCTCAGCGACGGGCTGTATGACATCGGCTTTTTGCCCAGCCAGGGCCTGCCGTGGCGGGCGTTGCTGTGTGTACCACTGCTCAATGCGCAGCAGTCGGTTGCCGGCGTGTTGCTGGTCGCCAGTCGTCAAGCGCTTGAGCTGTTGGCTTATGCGCCTTCTGTTGGTGTCTTCGGCACTTTTGTCGGGGCGCAGTTGCGTTTGCATCAGCAGGACGCCACCTCGGTAATGCCCACAGACCTGACTGGCAGCACGAGCGGGCTGATCGGCAAAAGCCGGGCCATGCGCCAGACGTATCACCTGATCAACAAAGTGCTGAACAGCCCCTACACCGTGCTGCTGATGGGCGAAACCGGCACCGGCAAAGAAGTCGTCGCCCGGGCGATTCATGACGGCAGCTCACGCCGTGACCGGCCCTTTATCGTGCAGAACTGCGCGGCCTTCCCGGAGGCCCTGCTGGAAAGCGAGCTGTTCGGTTATCGCAAAGGTGCCTTTACCGGTGCCAACCGTGACCGCGCCGGGCTGTTTGACAGTGCCAACGGCGGCACTTTGCTGCTGGACGAAATCGGTGACATGCCGCTGTCGTTGCAAGCCAAGTTATTGCGCGTGTTGCAGGAGGGCGAGATCCGCCCCTTGGGCTCAAATCACACGCATAAAATCGATGTGCGAATCATCGCCGCCACCCATCGCGATCTGGCGCAATTGGTCAGCCAGGGGCTGTTTCGCGAAGACCTGTATTACCGCCTCGCACAATTCCCCATCACCTTGCCGGCCTTGCGTCAGCGCGAGGGCGACATCCTCGATCTGGCCCGACATTTTGCCGCGCAGACCTGCGCGTTTTTACAGCGCCAGCCGCTGCTCTGGTCCGAGCCGGTGCTGGAGCAACTGGCGAGCTACGCCTTCCCCGGCAACGTGCGCGAGCTTAAAGGGCTGGTGGAGCGGGCGGTGTTGCTGTGCGAAGGCACTGAATTGCGCCCGGAACATTTCTCGCTGTTGCGCGATGCCTCCACCGATGCCGCCACCCTCAATTTGCGCGAGCGTCTGGAGCAGGTTGAGCGGGTTTTGCTGCTCGACTGCCTGCGCAAAAACGCCGGTAACCAGACCCGCGCTGCCCATGAGTTGGGCGTCGCCCGGCGCACGCTGCTGTACCGCCTGGAGCGCCTGAATATCCGTTTGGACGATCTAAAAAGGAAGGCCTCGTGAGCCCCTTTCATTCTTTGTGCCTGTGGAGACTCTCCTGATGACTGCTCGTCTCTGGTGCGCCGTGTTGCTGACTGTCGCCGTGCTTTGCGGTGCCAGTGGGTGCAGCGCCAATTACAAATTCAACGACAACAGCTATCGCCCATTGGGTGATCCGCAAGCGGTCAATCGCGGTAAGTGACCGTAAGGAGCCACACTATGGAACTGGTATTCGACCTGCTCGACACACGGTCGCGGGACGCTGCGCAGGTGATGCGCAAAACCTTCACCGAGCAAGGCGGCAGCATCGGGCGCAATGCGGCCTGCGAGTGGGTGCTCGTGGACAGCACACGCAGCGTCTCCAATTACCACGCGCACATCAGCTATCGGGACGGCACGTTTTTCTTCACTGACACCAGCACCAACGGCAGTCGCTGCAACCGCTCCGAGGCCTGGCTGAACAAGGGCCAGGCGCAGCGCATTGAACATGGCGACGTGTTTTACATCGGTGACTTCCAGTTGCGTGCGCAACTGGAGCACGAGCTGCAAGCGATGCTGGAGCAGGTTGGGCGCCCTCAACCGGCGGGCAGCATCATCCCCGATGATGCTTTTTTGGCCATGGACCCGCTCGACCCGATCAAAATACCCGCGGCTGTCTTTGCCGTGCTGGAGGATCCGGAGCCACGCCCCGGCCAGCCAACAGACTGGGAGCAGCGTGTCGACTTCGCCCGGATCGACTACGAAAACCTGCGGGTCCCGCATCTGATCGAAGCCCCGAAGGCGCCACTGCCCGAGCCGATTGCGGCCATGGGACCACCCAGTGACGAGGCCTTTTGGCTGGCGTTTGGTGCGGTGCTGGGCGTTGACCTTGCGCAGCAATCACGTGAAGACCGCGAAGCGCTGGCGCTCAAGGCCGCGCATTTGCTCATGCACAGCATCGGCGGTTTACAACAAAGCCTGTGGACCCGCAGCGAGCTTAAAAACCAGCTGCGACTGGCCCGCACCGCCGCCCCGGACACCCGGCAAAACCCGCTCACCTCCAGCCAGGATGCCACCGAAGCATTAGGCCTGTTGCTGGCCCCGAAAAAGCCCCACCAGCCCTCGGCCGAGCAGGTGGTCGGGCGTGCCTTTCGGGATGTACAGGCGCATCAGGTCGCGCTGTTGAGCGCCAGCCGTGCCGCAATCCGCAGCAGTCTTGAGCACTTCTCCCCGCAGCAATTGGTCTTGCGCTTTGAGCGTGATGGCTATCAGCCGTGGCTCAAGACATCGGCCAGCCGCTGGCGGGCCTTCAGTCGCTATCACCAGGCCCTGCAACAGGACGATGACTGGTGTGAGCGCGTGCTGGCGCGTGATTTTGCTCAGGCCTACGACGTGCAAGTGCGCATGATTTCCACCCTCCACAATGACCCTCAAGGATGATGCGCATGTCGCGTAGTACCCCCTTTTATCGCAACGTTCTGCTGGCACTGACGGTGTGGCTGCTGGGCGGATGCTCGGCGTTGTCGCCGTACTCCAGCCTGACCAAGCTCGACCTGACGTTAAGCGCCAGTGATCAGGTCAACCTCGACCTCAACGGCCGCCCGTCGCCGCTGGTGGTTCGGTTGCTGGAACTCAAACACCCGGTTGCCTTTGAGAACGCCGATTTCTTCAGCCTGTACGAGCGGCCCAAAGCCTCGCTTTCACCGGATCTGGTCACCAGTGAAGAGCTGGAGGTGCGCCCCGGCGAGACCGTCGACCTCAAGCTAAGCGTCGAGCCCGGCAGCCGCTATGTCGCGGTGCTGGCCGCGTATCGAGACCTGCCGCAAACGCAATGGCGCTATGTAGTGCCGCTGGCTGCCGGCGAACTGACCACGGCCCACTTGGTACTCGATCAGGCGGGCATTCATAACGCCGCCCGGGCCTCTGCACAGGCGGATGATTGAGTATGAATGCACACAAAGTTATCTGGCGCGAAGGCATGTTGCTGCGCCCGCAACACTTCCAACAAAGCGACCGTTATTACCACCACCAAATGAAAGCCCGCACCCAGTTACTGGGCCGCTACACCTGGGGCTTTCTGGGGCTGGACATCGACATGCAGTTTCTCAATATGGGCAAACTGGTGATCAGCCAGGCGGCGGGTGTGTTGCCGGACGGTAGCCTGTTTGAGCTGAGCGGCAGCACCCAGG
The DNA here is from genome assembly GCF_009600525.1 of Pseudomonas sp. FSL R10-1350. Classification (NCBI taxonomy): domain Bacteria; kingdom Pseudomonadati; phylum Pseudomonadota; class Gammaproteobacteria; order Pseudomonadales; family Pseudomonadaceae; genus Pseudomonas; species Pseudomonas sp. FSL R10-1350. Next base: position 12,691 of record NZ_WIVR01000060.1, on the reverse strand, counting down.
CACTGGTCCTCGATGTGCCGCGCCACACCGCCAACACGGCGGTTTACCTGGCCTTGCCTCTGGTCACCGGCAATCACATTGAAACCCGCCGTGTGGACCAGGCCGATGTGCTGGCGCGCTACACCGCGTTCGACATCGAAGTGTCCGACTCAAACGCCGGTGACGACGCCAGCAGCCAGGTCAGTTGCGCCCGCCCGGATTTTCGTCTGGTGCTGGGCGAGCAACAGAATGATCAAGCCTGCATCAAGTTGCAGGTGTGCCAGATCCTCGACACCACCTCAGACGGCGTGATCCGTCTGGATGAGCAATTTGTGCCGACCTTTATCCACGCCCACGCGTCGGGCTATGTACTGTCGTGCCTCAAAGAAGTCATCAGCATGATCGCCAATCGCGGCGAGGCGCTGGCGCAGCGCATCAGCTCCAATGGCAAGGTCGGCGGGGCAGAGGTCGGTGACTTCATGATGCTCCAGCTGATCAACCGCACCGAACTGGTGTTGCGCCACTATTTGAGCCTTGAGCACCTGCACCCCGAAGAGCTGTATTGCGCGTTGCTGGCGATGCTCGGCGACCTGGCGACCTTTGGCAGCGAGAGCAAACGCCCGCAGGTGCGCAGCGCCTACCAGCACAGCAATCAGGGCGAAAGTTTTCGCAGCTTGATGGACTCGATTCGCCAGGTGCTGTCGATGGTGCTGGAGCAACACGCCATGGAACTGGTGTTGGAAAGCCGTCAGTACGGCGTGCTGGTGTCGCCATTAACCGACCACGCATTGCTCGCCACCACCTCGTTTGTGCTCGCCGCCCAGGCCCATTGCGACAGCGAAGAACTGCGCCATCGCTTACCCGCGCACCTCAAGGTCGGGGCCGTCGAAAACATCCGCCAACTGGTCAACCTGCACCTGCCGGGCTTCAAGGTCAAACCCTTGCCGGTGGCACCCCGGCAGATCCCGTTTCACTCCAACAAGACCTATTTCATCCTCGAACTGGGCAGCGAAGAGCTTGCGCAACTGGAGCGCTCCGGTGGCTTTGCCTTCCATGTCTCGGGCGAGTTTTCAGCGCTTGAACTGCAATTTTGGGCCATCAGGAACTGACCGCCATGCGTACGGATTCACAACACCCAACAGATGACAGCACGGTGATGGTTTTTCGCGATGGCCACACGCCTGCGACCGCAGCCCTGACCGACGTGCAGGCCCCGCCAAAAATCGAGCAACTTGCCGAGCGCATGATCTATTCGGCGCGGGTAAAACCTGCCGACGCGTTCAGCGTCAGTGTTAACCCGCTGGTGGCTGCGGCCAGTGAAGTGCTGTCGTTCGTGGTGCACATCAAGCACAGCACCTCGCCAGACACGTTGGTGGGCCTGCACGGGCAGCTCACCGCCGCCATCAAGGCGTTTGAGGCCAATGCCCTGTGCCGGGGCGTTGACAGCCAACACATGATGAAAGCCCGTTACGTGCTGTGCACGGTGGTCGACGAGGCCGTGGTGACCACCCGCTGGGGCAAGGAAAGCGAGTGGTCGCAGCAGAGCCTGCTGAGCAGCTTTCACAACGAAACCTTTGGCGGCGAGAAGGTCTTTCAGGTGCTCGACCAGCTGTGCAAAGACCCGGTGTACAACCTCTCGCTGCTGGAGCTGATTTACCTGTGCCTGGCCTTGGGCTTTGAAGGCAAGTTCCGCGTCATCGAGCGCGGCATTCATGAACTCGACGGCATTCGTGATGCGCTGTACCGGCAGATCCGGCACTTGCGCGGGGACGTCCCGCGTGAGCTTTCACCGCACTGGCAAGGGCTCAAGTCACACCGCCACCGCCTGACCCGCATCGTGCCGGGGTGGTTGCTCGCGACCTTCACGGCGGGATGCCTGGTGGTCATGTTTTCGGGCTTTGCCTGGGTTTTGGGCGAGCAGCGCGACGTCGTTTTGCAGCCGTATCAACAGCTCGACACTCCGGTTGTACGAGCGCAGTTGTAATTAGGGATAGGTCATGAAAAACGTGTTTAAAAAGGTCGGTGCCTTTGTGTGCCAGACCTGGGTGTGGACGCTGTTACTGCTGCTGTCGATTGCCCTGCTGGTGTGGTGGGTGGGGCCGCTGTTGGCGGTCAATGAGCATAAATTCTGGGCGGACGCCACGGCGCGGCTGTTGACCATCAGTGCGCTGTGCCTGATCTGGGGCCTGACCATGGTCTTTGTCAGTTGGCGGGCCGGGGTGCGTAAAAAAGAGGCCGAAGACAACGACGTCGGCCAAGAGCGCGAGCGCCGTGAAGCGCTGATCAATGCCAGCCATAAAGAACTGCGCGCACGCTTCAAAGACGCGTTGCGTACACTCAAAACCTCCAGCGTGTACCGAGGTCGCAGCGAGCGCTGGCGCGATGAACTGCCTTGGTACGTGCTGATCGGCCCCAAGGGCAGCGGCAAAACCAGCTTGCTGGATTTTTCGGGGCTGGATTTTCCGCTCAACAAAATTGATCGCAAGCTCACCCGTGACACCAGCGGCACCCGTGATTGCGATTGGTATTTTGCTGAAAACGGCGTGTTGATCGACACCGCCGGGCGCTTCCTCACCCAAGACGCCACCCACGCCGATGCCAACGGCTGGCGCACCTTGCTCGACCTGTTGCGCAAGCGCCGACGCGAGCGCCCGCTCAATGGTGTGCTGGTGACCTTGCCGGTTGATGCGCTGTTTTCCACCGATGAAACCCGTTTGTCTGACCTGGCCGAACAGGTTCGCCTGCGTCTGCAAGAACTGCATCAAACCTTGCACATCGAGGTGCCGGTGTATCTGGTGCTGAGCCAGGCCGACAAACTGATGGGCTTCACCGAGTTCTTTGAACAACTGAGCCGCGAAGAGAGCGACCAGGTGTTTGGTGCCAGCTTTGGTGAAGGGCAGAGCGGTGCCGATGTGGCCTTGCTGCGCGCCGAGTTCGAAGCGTTGTTGGGGCGACTCAACAGCCAGGTCATCACGCGCATGCACCAAGAGCGCGACAGTCTGCGACGCGGGCGCATTCTCGATTTTCCGCATCAACTGGGCAGCATTGGCGAGCGGTTGTGCCTGTTTGTCGACATGGCATTCACCGGCAATCGTTACCAGCGTGCCAGCCCGCTGCGCGGCTTTTACCTGACCAGCTCGCCTCACGTTAAACAAAAACTGAACCCGACCACTGCCGATGTCGGTGCACGGCTGGACATGAAAGCCCAGGTGCTGCCGACCTTGCACAGTGGCCGCTCGCACTTTGTTCATCACCTGTTAAGCCGGGTTATTTTCCCCGAGGCAGAACTGGCGGGGCTGGATAAACGCGAGCGTCGGCGCCTGCACTGGGGTCAGCGCGGCATGTACGTGGGCGCGCTGGCGGTACTCGGTGGCGTAGGTCTGCTGTGGACAGCAAGCTTTTCGGCCAACCATGAGCGGCTGGACACACTGCGCGAACTGGCCCAGCAATCAAACCGGCAGCGCTCACTGTTGAGCCCGCGTGATGATGCCCGGGCCATTATTGGCACGCTCGACACGCAGTACGCCGCGACACGGGTGTTCCCGTCGCTGATTGACGTGTCGCTGCATGAACGCACGGGTTTGTATCAGGGCGGCGTCAGCCACCCGGTGGTGACCCAGGCCTACGAGCGCGAGCTTCAGGCGCAGTTGCTGCCCCGTGTGGCTCAGCAACTTGAAAGCCAGATCCGCGCTAACCTCAACAACCGCGACCGCCTGCTCAACAGCGTGCGCGCGTACCTGATGCTGGGCATGCCCGAGCGCCGCGACAATGCCTGGCTCAAAGCGTGGGTGGCCACCGACTGGTCAGCGCGCTACCCCGGTAATAGCGCCGTGCAGAATGGGCTCAACCAGCACTTTGGTCGGTTGCTCGGCCTCACGCTCAACTACCCGCTCAACGACACTTTGATCGCCCAGGCACGTCAGGCCTTGCGCAGTGAGTCGCTGGCCTCAGTGGTGTATCGCATGTTGCGCGAGCAGGCGCACACCTTGGCACCGTACAGCTTTGATCAGCATCTGGGGCCGCAAGGTGGCGTGTTCAGCGGCGCGGGTTATGTGATCCCGGGGTTCTACACCCAACAAGGCTACAAGCAGTATTTTTCGGTGCAGGGCGCGACGCTGGTCAGTGACATCCTGCGTGACAACTGGGTACTGGGTGAGGGCAACACCCTCAGCGCCATGGACCTGCGCAAGCTGATGGTTGAACTTGAGCAACTGTACTTTCGTGATTACGCCACGCACTGGAGCGAAGCGGTCGGGCAGTTGGCGCTACAGCCTTTCAACACCGCCCGTGAAGGCGCCGAGCAGTTTGCCGGGCTGACCTCGGCCAACTCTGCGGTGCTGCATTTGCTGCTCCAAGTGCGAGAAAACACGCGCTTCCCAAGCGTGGCCGAGGCCCTTGAAACCCTGCCCGAGGCAGCCGAAAAAGCCACTCAAGCCCTGGATGCTGTAGCGGCAAACGTACCGGATACCGCCAAAAAAGCTTTGCAGCGCCGCTTCGAGCCTTTGCACCGTTTGCTGGATGAAAACGACGGCCCGGCCGCAGACCTTATTCCTGCCTTGCAGGGGCTCAACGACGTGCAACTGCAACTGGCCGGCCTGGCCCGTGCCAGCACACCGGACCAGGCCGCCTTCGACATGGCCGCGTCGCGCATGACCGGCCAGCGTGATGCCCTGAGCCAACTGCGTCAGGCGTCGCAACGCTTGCCGAGCCCGCTCAACGGGTGGTTCAACGGGGTGACTGAGCACACCTGGCGTCTGGTGCTCAGCGACACGTATCAATTTATCAACCAGCGCTATCAGCGCGAGTTGTACGGCTTTTACGTGCGGGCGATCAAACAGCGTTATCCGTTTAACGCCCATAGCCACAGCGACGTGGCCCTGAATGATTTCCGCGAGTTCTTCCGTGGGCAAGGCATCAGTGATCGCTTTTTCGACACCTACATGCGGCCTTTTGTTAGCGGTGAAGCGGGTAATTACCGTCTGCGCAGCATGGATGGGCAAGGCTTGCCGATGGCCAGAACCTACCTGGATCAAATGGCCGCGGTGCACGTCATTCGTCAAAGCTTCTTTGCGCAAAACCCGGCAGAGCCGCAGGTGCAGTTTACCCTCGAACCCTACAACCTGGACTCCAGCGTTAGCCGCTCCGAGTTCCGCTTTGGCAACCAGTCCATCGAATACCGGCATGGCCCGATCGTTCCGGTGACCTTGCAGTGGCCCACTGAAGCCGAAAACGGCCGCACCAGCCTGGTCATGGAAAAAACCGTCGGGCGCCCGGTCGGCTTCGAAAAAAGCACCGGGCCCTGGTCGTTGTTCCGTTTGCTGGATCTGATGCAAACCGACTACCTGAGCGGGCGCGATGTGATGGTGCTCAAGGCCGATGTGGGCGGGTTACGCGCCAATTACCTGTTGATGAGCCAACGCACGCCCAACCCGTTTGATATGGACGTGCTGCGCAGCTTCCGTCTGACCGAGCAACTGTGATGGCGCCAGCACTGCCATGGCGCAGCGCGGCGTGCACCGATCAGGGCAAGGTCCGTGAGCGCAATGAAGACGCCATTCTCGATTGCCCACAGCAAGGGCTGTGGGCCGTGGCCGATGGCATGGGCGGCCATCGGGCGGGCGACATCGCCAGCCAGATGATCGTCACCAGCCTGGGGGAGCTGACCCAGGCGCAGACCTTCGATCAGCGCCTGGACGCCGTGCGCCAGTGCCTGCATTGGCTCAACCGGCGCATGGGCCAGGAACTCACCGTCAGCGATCAACATGCTGACAACCTGATGGGCAGCACCGTGGTCGCGTTGCTGCTGGAGGGCTAGCGGGGCGCCTGTGTCTGGGCGGGCGACAGCCGTTGCTACCTGTGGCGTGGGCGGCAGTTGTACCAACTGTCGCGGGACCATTCGTTGCAGCAACAACTGATGGATGAGCACGCCATGAGCAGCGAGCAGGCGCTCGCCCAACCCGGCGCCCGTGCGCTGACCCGCGCCATTGGTGCCAGCGAGCATTTGAACTTGAGCGTGGTCGAGCTTGAAGTGCTGCCCGACGATGTGTTTTTGCTGTGCAGCGATGGCTTGTACCAGAACCTCAGCCACAGCGAGATGGGCAACGCGCTGAGCCTGATCTCGCCGCAGGTGGCGCTGGCGCGGTTGTTTGACGGCGTGCTGCGCGGTGATGCGCGCGACAACATCAGCGCCGTGGTGATCCGCCAATGAGCGCACTGCCAACCGTGCTCGGCGGGCGTTACTGCATCGAGCGCTTGTTGGGCGCGGGTGGCATGGGCACGGTGTATCGGGCGCGTGACCTGCTTCAGGAACAGTTCGGTGACCCGCAGCCTTACGTCGCCCTGAAAGTGCTCAGCGAAGCCTATGAACAGTCACCGGATGCCAGCGCCTTGCTCTTCAACGAGTACGCGCTGATGCGCCATTTGCACCATCCCAACGTGCTGCGTATCTACAGCTTTGACGTCGATACGACGCACCAGCGGGTGTTTATGGTGATGGAGTTATTGCGCGGCCCGACCCTGGACCGTTTGTTGTGCGAGCGCCCGTTGGGGTTGGGGTGGTCTGCGTTACAGGAGATCGCCTTGCCGCTGCTCGATGCTGTGGCGCACGCCCATGAGCGCGGCGTGCTGCACGGCGACCTCAAGCCGAGCAATGTATTGCTGAGCGAAGACGGCGTGCGCTTGTTCGACTTTGGCCTTGGCCAGGCGCAGGCCGGAACGCTGGACGGCTTGGCGCCGGTCAGCCGAAGCCGCATCAACGCCTGGACACCGGGGTACGCCGCGCCTGAAATCCTTGAAGGTGCGGCGTTGACCTGCGTTGCCGACGTGTATGCGCTGGGGTGTTTGCTGTATGAACTGGCCAGCGGCAAACACCCGTTCAACCGACAGCCCGCAAGCCGCACGCGTCTCAAACGCCCAAAAAACCTGCCCCGCCACGCCTGGCGCGCCGTGCGCAAAGCCCTGGCATTAGACCCAACCAAACGCACCATTAGCGCCGCCCAATTGCGAACAGCCCTGGCAACCCAACCCGGTTTTTTCGCAAAACTCTTGTAGTCGCTGCCGAGGAACGAAGGCTGCGATGCGGGCCCGGACAGCCGCTTGGGGTCGCTGCGCACCCCATCGCAGCCTCATGCATCGGCAGCGACTACAGGGCTTAACCGGCTTTTGTAGCAGCTGCCGAGCCTGCGAGGCTGCGTCCGGCGACGAAGTCGTCGTAAAACCAGCTAACGCGGTGTGTCAGGCAAACGGAGTTTTCTGCATTGACGATCGCTGCGCACCCCATCGCAGCCTCATGCTTCGGCAGCGACTACAGGGCTCAACCGGCTTTTGTAGTCGCTGACGAGCGTGCGAGGCTGCGTCCGGCGACGGAGTCGTCGTAAAACCAGCTAATGCGGTGTGTCAGTTAAACGGAGTTTTCTGCGTTGACGATCGCTGCGCAATCGGACGTAGCCTTGCAGGCTCGGCAACTGCTACGGGATTTTCGGCGACCCTTTTACCCCAACAAACACAACTTCTGCGCCCGCGTGATCGCTTGTATGCGGCTGGTGACGTGCAATTTGCTGAACAGGTTTTTCAGGTGCCATTTCACGGTCTCTGCCGAGATGTCGAGGCTGCGGGCGATTTCTTTGTTGGCCTGGCCTTGGGCAATCAAACGCAAAATCTGCAACTCGCGCTCACTCAAACTCGGCTCGCGGCTGTCGAGGTCTTCGTTGCCAATCCGTGGGTCGAGGTTTTCCTGCAGGCCGCGCAGGTATTGCGCAATCTCACCGCGAACCGTTTTCACCGTGGCTTCAAGCAGCGCCGGCATGGCGTCACCGGCATCCAGCACACTGCGTCGCAAATCTTGCCGACACGCCAGGTTAAGCAGCGGTTGCAAGGTGTTGACGGCGCCCGCCTGATCGCTTGGCCATAACGCACACGCCAGCGCAGCGCGGCTGCGGGCGGCGCGCAACAGTTGGCCCTGACGCTCGTCGTCTTGCAGCAGGGCTTGCCACAGGGTAGCCGCCAGGCTCCAGTTTTTTTGCGCCGCGGCGATATGGCAGTGCGCTTCAGTGCGGGCACGGGTGATCTCGGCATGCGCCCGCTGCGGGTCCAGCGCCTCGAACTGCGCCTGTAACTCCAACGCCTGCGGCAGTTGCTCACTCGCCAGGTGAATGCGTATTTCCTCTACCAGCAGCCAGGCTTGCAACCGGGGCCAGCGGCGCAGGGTTGCCAGTTGCTGCGCATGCTCCAGCAGGTAGCGCGCCTGGGTCGGTTCGCCCATCAGCAACGCCCGGCGGGCCAGGCTGGCGTAGGCGCCAAACAGCGCGTCCAGTGGGGCGTTGGCGTCGATCTGGCTCAAACGCGGCGTCACCAGCGTTTGCAGCGCTTGCCACTCACCGCGCTCGTACAGCACCTCACCCAAGAGTGCCGCCAGCGTCGCGCTGCCACTCGATTGCGGGCCGGTGAGGTCTTCGGTCGGGGTCAGCGCCAAGCGGTAATACTGCTCGGCGCTGTGCAAATCGGCTTGGCGAAAGTGGCTCAGCCCCAGCACAAAAGCACGGTAAACCGTCACAAAGAGATTGTGCGAGGGTGTGGTCGGGCACGGCATATGGCGCTGCACCGCTTGCGCCTGAGGGAAATGGCCCTGGGTCATGTAGCCATAACTGAGGATGTTGCAGATCAGCCCGTCAACCCAGGTATCGCCGCACGGCACCTGCGCCAGCAACGGCTCAACGCGCTCGATGCTTTGGCTGATATTTTCAGCGAAGGCCTCGGTAATGGCGCCGATCACCTGGTATTTGATGGTCAGCCGCGAGCAAGGCTGCGGCGTGCTGAACAGTGGCCGTAAGCTGTCGAGCAAACCCCTGGAAGCAGCGAAATGAAAGTGATGGCCCAACGCCCACGCGAGGTTCAGTTGCAGGTCGATGCGCTGCTGGTCCAAGGGCAGGCTGGCGATCTCGGGCATCTGCTGCAACCAGCGCACCAGCGTCTCGACATCGCCTTCTTCGGCCAGCGATTGCGCGCCTTGATGGGCGCAATCGCTGCGGCTGCCCAGTTGCCCCGCGGCCAACGCATGGCGAATCGCTTCGGCCCAGTACTGGTGTTTGGCCAGCCAGTTGCTGGCGCGCTCATGCAGGTGCACCACGTCAATATCGCTGTGCTGCAAGCGCTCGCTCAGGGTCTCGACAAACAGGGCGTGGTAACGAAACCAGTGGCCCTGGCTGTCCAGCGAAAACAAAAACAGATTGTGCCGTTCAATCTCGGCCAGCATGTCATCCGCGTCGTCGTGCTCTGTCACGGCATTGCACAGCGACGGCGTCAGGCGCCCGAGTATCGAGGTCTTTAACAAAAATTCTTGTAAGCGCACCGGCAGCGGTGCCAGCACCACGTCGTACAAATACCGGCCGATCTGCCGACTGCCCAGGTGCATGCGGTTGAGGTTGCGCAACGGATCGCTGGGCGCCAATGCGGCCATTTGAATCCCGGTGATCCAGCCTTCCGTCAGGCTCAGGACCCGCTGCAATTCGGTCGCAGGGAAGCGCTGGGGGTTGGCGCTGGCCAGATAGCTTTGGGTTTCTTCGACGTTGAAACGCAGGGCGTTGGTGTCGATTTCAAGCAACTGATTGTGCGCCTGCAAACGGCTCAGCGGCAGCGCCGGAACACTGCGGCTGCCCACCAGTAAGTGGAAACAGTCGGGGGCATGCTGCAGCAACTGCTCAAGGTCGCTGACGATGCCGGGGTGGTTGAGCAGGTGCAGGTCATCGAGCACCAGATACAGGGCGTTTTGCCGGGGCTGCATCAGGTTGATCAGCTCGCGGATAAACCGGCTGTCGGCCAGCGCGAGGCTCTCGGTCAGGGCCGCCACCGGCTCCAGCGGTTCGCCACTGGCCTGGCTCAGGGCGGCCAGCACATAGCGGCGAAAGGTCTGCGGGGTGTTGTCCTGCTGATCCAGGCTGAGCCACGCCACGCTGTGGCCCTGCTCCAGCAAATGCTGGCGCCACTGCCCCAGCAACGTGGTTTTACCAAACCCGGCGGGCCCGCACACCAGCGCCATGCAGCGCTCTTGCATCAGGCTGACTTTTTCCAACAGGCGTGTCCGTGCCAGCACCGTACGCGCCGAGCGCGGCGGTACCAGTTTGGTGCCGATCAGCGGTAAGCCGTGGTCAAGACCAAAGGCCGTGTGGCGCTCGATCGGGTTGGAAAAATTGGCCTGGGTCATTGTTGTTATACATCCCTCTAGCGTTTGGATGACGCCGTCCCTGGGGGGCTCAAGAGTACCCCCCGGGGGAGTGAGTGGCGCCCCCCCATCCGGGTAGTTATGGCTGCGACTTTAGACTCTTACCGTAAGGGAACGCCATCGTCGATCACTACAAGGTGTTCGATAAACCCAATAAAAAAGCCAAGACAAGAGGGCGAACCCATGTCGCTTAGCAAGTCAGAACTGCTCAAGGCCTACCGCAAAATGCGCGAAATTCGCGTGTTCGAAGAACGCCTCCATCAAGAGAACACAACGGGTGATATCCCCGGTTTTATTCACCTTTACTGCGGTGAAGAGGCCATTGCGGTGGGGGTGTGCGAGAACCTCAAAGACACCGATTACATCGGCTCCACTCACCGTGGTCACGGCCATTGCATTGCAAAAGGTTGCGACATTCACGGGATGATGGCAGAAATTTTTGGCAAGGATTCTGGTCTGTGCCGAGGCAAGGGCGGCTCGATGCACATCGCCGATTTGAGCAAAGGCATGCTCGGCGCCAACGCCATTGTCGGTGGCGCGCCACCCCTGGCCATCGGTGCGGCTCTGACGGCAAAAACCTTGGGTAACGGCGGCGTGGCCGTGTCGTTCACCGGTGATGGCGGTTCTAACCAGGGCCTGGTGTTCGAAGCCATGAACATGGCCGTGGTGCTGCAACTGCCGGTCATCTTCATGTTTGAAAACAACGGTTTCGGCGAAGCCACCGGCCACGACTATGCGGTGGGTGGGCGCAACATTACCCAGCGCGCGGCAGGCTTCGGCATGCCGGCGGTCAAGGTGGATGGCACGGACTTCTTTGCGGTGTACGAGGCGGTGAGCGAGGCCGTCGAGCGGGCGCGCAACGGTGGCGGCCCGACCGCCATCGAAGCCATTGCCCATCGCTGGTACGGGCACTTTGAAGGTGACCCGATGCTGTATCGCGCAGACGGCGAAGTCGAGCGTCTGCGCCATGAAAGCGACCCTTTGAAAATCTTCAGTCAACACGTTGCCGGTCAAATCTCCCCAGAAGAACTGCAAGCCATCGACGACGAGGTCACGGCCTTGGTTGATGACGCCGTGGCCAAGGCCCGCGCAGCTGAGTTCCCTGCGGTAGAAAACCTGCTGACCGACGTTTACGTGTCTTACTGAGGAGTTGAACCATGGCAATTCGTACTTATCGTGAAGCGGTCAAAGAAGCCCTGGCTCAAGAAATGGCGCTCGATGATCGTGTGGTGCTGATCGGCGAAGACGTGTGCGGCGGTCAGGCCGGTACTGCCGAAGTGGGCAGCAAGGGCGAAGCGTTCGGCGGCGTGCTGGGCGTGACCAAAGGCCTGTGGACCGAGTTCGGATCCTCGCGGGTGATCGACACCCCGATCACCGAGTCGGCGATTATCGGCATGGCGGCGGGCGCGGCCATGACCGGGCTGCGGCCAGTGGCCGAGCTGATGTTCATGGACTTTTTCGGCGTGTGCCACGACATGCTCTACAACCAGGCGGCCAAGTTTCGCTACATGTTCGGCGGCAAGGCCAAAGCGCCGATGGTGGTGCGCGGCATGATCGGTGCGGGCTTCTCGGCAGCGGCGCAACACTCGCAGTCGCCGTACCATATTTTTGCCACCACGCCGGGCCTCAAGGTAGTGGTGCCGTCGACGCCTTACGACGTCAAAGGCTTGTTGATCCAGGCGATCCGCGACGACGACCCGGTGGTGTTCTGTGAACACAAAGCGCTTTACGACATCAAGGGCGAAGTGCCTGAAGAGCCCTACACCATCCCGTTCGGCGTGGCCAATTACACACGTGAAGGCACCGACGTGACCATCATCGCGCTGGCGGCCATGGTCCACAAAGCCAACCAGGTGGCCGACAAACTGGCCGCCGAAGGCATCTCGGTTGAAGTGGTCGACCCGCGCACCGTGTCGCCGCTGGACGAAGACGGCATTCTGGAATCCGTGACCTCCACTGGCCGCGTCGTCATTGTCGATGAGTCGGCGGCGCGCCTGGGCTTTGCCCACGACCTGGCCGCCCTGATCGCCACCAAAGCGTTCTACCAGCTCAAGGCGCCGATCATCATGGTCACGCCGCCCCACACGCCCGTACCGTTTTCGCCGGTGCTGGAACAGGCGTGGATCCCGAGTGTCGACCGCATCGAGGCCGCCGTACGCAAAGTGATGGAGGCCTGACCATGAGCGAGATCAAAATCATCGAGGTGCCTAAATGGGGCCTGTCGATGGAAGAGGGCACCCTGAACAACTGGCTGATTGAAGAGGGTGACAGCTTCAAACAGCATCAGGAACTGTGCGACATCGAGACCAGCAAAATCTCCAACGTGCTGGAAGCGCCGTTCGACGGTGTGCTGCGGCGTAAAGTGGCGCAGCCGGGGCAAACCTTGCCGGTGGGCGGGTTGCTGGGCGTGGTGGCCGATGCGTCGGTGAGCGATGCCGAGATTGACGCTTTTATCGCCCAGCGGGGCGTGGCTCCAGCCGCTGCGCCAGAGCAACC
>NZ_WIVR01000005.1:0-165451 GCF_009600525.1 Pseudomonas sp. FSL R10-1350 | reverse complement strand
AGCATGTGGTGCTGTGGACGCCCGGCGGCATCGCCCGGCCTTATTCGTTGGCCAGCCTGCCTGATGGGGACCGCTTTCTGGAGTTCCATGTCGATTGCGCGCACCCCGGCGAATTTGCCGATGCGGCCCGGCAGTTCAAGGTGGGCGATCCCGTGCGTTTGGGCGAGTTGCGTGGCGGGGCGTTGCGCTACGACCCGGACTGGCAAGAGCAGCCGCTGTGGCTAATGGCGGCGGGTACCGGGCTGGCGCCTCTGTTTGGCGTGCTGCGCGAGGCGCTGCGCCAAGACCATCAAGGGCCGATCCGGCTGGTGCACGTGGCCCGCGATGACAGCGAGTTTTATCTCAGGGTGCAGTTGCAAGCATTGGCGGCCGAACATGCCAACCTGACGCTTGAGTGGGTGCTGCGCAGCGAGTTGGCAGACTATCTGTTGCAGTTGCGTGTGGTTGCGCGGCAGACCCACGCGCTGGTCTGCGGCCATCCGGACACGGTTGAAGCGTTTGCCAAACGGCTGTTTTTGGCCGGGCTTTCGCGCAATCAGCTGTTGGCCGATGCATTTTTGACCCGCAGTTGATGTAGGCGCTGTCGAGGCACGAAGGCTGCGATCTTTTAAGGTCAAAAGATCGCGAGGCAAGCTCGCTCCTACACAGGAACGGTGCGGGTTGTTATAAAAAAGCCCCGCCGGATTGCTCGGGCGGGGCTTTGGGTGTGGGCCGGTTAGGGCTTACACCATTTTGTCGCCGACATGCAGGATCTTCATGCCGTTGGTGCCACCGATGGTGTGGTAGCTGTCGCCCTTGGTCAGGATGACCCAGTCACCTTTCTCTACGACGCCGCGCTTGAGCAGTTCGTCGATAGCGGCCTGGCTGACTTGTTCTGGCGGCAACGAAGCCGGGTCGAACGGTACGGTGTAGACGCCACGGAACATGGCCGCACGGGCCTGGGTTTCGCGGTGCGGGGAGAACGCGTAGATCGGCACCGAGGAACGGATGCGCGACATGATCAACGGCGTGTAACCGCTTTCAGTCAGGGCGATGATCGCTTTAACGCCAGGGAAGTGGTTGGCGGTGTACATGGCCGCCAGCGCGATGCTCTGGTCGCAGCTTTCGAAGGTCTTGCCGATGCGGTGGCTGGAGGTTTTGCTGGTCGGGTGCTTTTCAGCGCCGACGCAAATACGCGCCATGGCCTGCACGGCTTCCAGTGGGTAAGCACCGGCAGCACTTTCGGCCGACAACATCACGGCGTCGGTGTAGTCGAGAACTGCGTTGGCAACGTCGGACACTTCGGCACGCGTTGGCATCGGGTTCTGGATCATCGACTCCATCATCTGGGTCGCAACGATCACCGCCTTGTTGTGGCGACGTGCGTGCAGAATGATTTTTTTCTGGATGCCCACCAGCTCGGCGTCGCCGATTTCAACGCCCAGGTCGCCACGGGCAACCATGACCGCGTCACTGGCTTTGATCAGTGCGTCGAGGGTTTCGTCGTCGGCTACTGCTTCAGCGCGTTCGATTTTTGCTACCAGCCAAGCGGTACCGCCGGCTTCGTCACGCAGTTGACGGGCGTATTCCATGTCAGCGGCGTCACGCGGGAACGACACGGCGAGGTAGTCGACTTCCATTTCGGCAGCCAGCTTGATGTCAGCCTTGTCTTTTTCAGTCAGCGCAGGGGCGGTCAGGCCACCACCACGGCGGTTGATGCCTTTGTGGTCCGACAGCGGGCCGCCGATCAACACCACGCAGTGCAGAGCATCGGCAGTGGCGGTTTCAACGCGCATGACCACGCGACCGTCATCGAGCAGCAGTTCGTCACCGACGCCGCAATCCTTGACCAGATCCGGGTAATCGATGCCAACAACTTCTTGGGTACCTTCGGTCAGCGGGTGGCTGGTGGAGAAGGTGAAACGATCACCGATTTTCAGTTCGATGCGTTTGTTGGCGAATTTGGCGATACGGATTTTCGGGCCTTGCAGGTCACCCAGCAACGCGACGAAACGGCCGTGCTTGGCGGCGATGTCACGCACCAGCTTGGCGCGAGCCTTGTGCTCATCGGGAGTGCCGTGGGAAAAGTTCAGACGGGCGACGTCCAGGCCAGCGAGGATCAGCTGTTCAAGCATCTCCGGGGAATTGCTGGCAGGGCCAAGTGTGGCAACGATTTTAGTTCGACGAACGGACATGCAAAGACTCCTGAGTTCAAGCGCTGCCAAAGGCTACTATGGTCTTTGGCTGTAGTCATTGTTCCTCTGCACTACTTTCGACTTAAGTTGTGGTGCACAGGCTATGAAGAATTTGCCGGCGGGGTCGATACACTGTTGAGAACAGGAGATGCCCATGCGCTTTTTGCTAATTTTAGTGGTGGTCAGCAGTGTTGCTGGCTGTACCCGCTGGTCAATGAACCATCATTTGAACAATGCCTACCGGGCGTATGACCGTGGTAATTGTGAAGCGGTGATGCTGGAGCTGTCAGAGGTAGACCGTGACAGCCGCAGCCGTCCTTATATCTGGCCGCAAACGGCAATGTTGCGCGGGCTGTGTCTTGAGCGTACAAAGTTTTACCTGGATGCCGCCCAGACCTATCAATACATCATCAACGAGTTCCCGAAGAGCGAGTACGCCTATCGGGCCAAGGCTCGGATCGAAACGCTGCGTATCCTCAAGTTCATTCCTGGCCCCAGTCAGGCTCAAGCCCTGCCGGCGAAGATTTGAGGCGTGTTGAGTGTTGAGTGCGCGCCACGGGGCCATAACCCCTGCGTGGCGGGATCTTGGCGGTAATTGATGGCGCATAGCCATCACCCGGTTATTTATTGACTACGCTTTACCTGAATCGGTACGCAACACCGTAAGACTCAGTGCCTGGTCGGCAGCCCTTTGGCGTGCGGCCTTCCGGGCAGTTACCCCGGGCCTTTACAAGTGAATTCAATATGGTTACTGAGCGCCGCATCCAGCGTCACGAATTGACATCTTTTCTCAAAGTCTTCAATCGCTTCGCGGACAAGCCCATGGGGTATTTGGGCAATGCCTCCGAGGGCGGTCTGGTGTTGATCAGCCACTTGCCTCTGCTGGTCGAGGCCGACTTTCAGCTACGCTTCAAGCTCCCCGGCAGTGATGGTCAGGTGCACTTGATCGACCTTGTCGCCCGGTGCCTGTGGTGCCGTGAAGATGTTACGCCCAACGTCTATGACTCCGGTTTTATCCTCTATCAGCCGCCTGAGGAATACCTCGCGCTGATCGACGACCTGCACCACTATTTCAGCTTTTACCCCAGACAAGCCTCTGCCTGACGGGCTGGCGCAGACGAGACCAGCAGCTTGCCCTTAAGGCTTCGGGCTGGTCTTGCCTGGCGTTGAACGCCTAGACTGAGTGGGAATACTGCTCAGGAACACCCCGTGACTTCCATTTTCTGGTACGACTACGAAACCACCGGCATCAATCCGCGCAACGATCGTGCGGTGCAGGTTGCCGGGATCCGCACCGACTTTGCGCTCAACGAGATAGACCAGCCGCTCAATCTGTACTGCCAGCCCAGCGACGATATCCTGCCGCACCCCATGGCTTGCCTGGTTACCGGCATTACCCCGGGCGTTCTGGAAGACAAAGGCCTGGGCGAAGCCGAGTTCATGACCCGCACCCATGCGCAATTGGCGCAGCCGGGCACCTGCGGGGCGGGCTATAACACCTTGCGTTTCGATGACGAAGTCACGCGCTATAGTCTGTACCGCAACTTCTTCGATCCTTACGCGCGCGAATGGCAAGGCGGTAACAGTCGTTGGGATTTGATTGATGTTGTGCGTGCGGCGTATGCGCTACGCCCTGAAGGCATTGTGTGGCCCGAAGAAGACGGGCGGGTGACGCTCAAGCTTGAGCGTTTGACGGCCGCCAACGGCATTGACCATGGTCAGGCACACGATGCGCTGTCTGATGTGCGTGCAACCATTGCATTGGCGCGTCTGATCCGTGAAAAACAACCAAAACTGTATGACTGGTTATTTCAATTGCGAACTAAACAGCGGGTGCTGGATCAAGTTCGATTGTTGCAACCCATGGTGCATATCTCGGGGCGTTTTTCGGCGGCGCGGCATTATATCGGTGTGGTTTTACCCTTGGCCTGGCATCCCAAAAACCGTAATGCATTGATTGTCTATGACCTGCATTTTGATCCGCAGCCTTTAATGGACATGGAGGCTGAATCGCTTCGTGCGCTGCTTTATACGCGGCGCGAAGAATTAGCCGAAGGTCAATTACCCATTGGACTTAAGCTGATTCACGTTAATCGTTGTCCGGTCGTCGCCCCGTTAACTGTTGTGCGTGCGCAGGATCAGCAGCGTTTGCAGTTGGACATGGCGGATTATCAAGCGCGTGTCCAGGTGCTGATAGCGGCCCAGGAAGTTTGGCAGCAAAAGTTAAATGTTATTTATGCCCGCGAAGACTTCACTCCCAGTGAGGACCCGGAGCAGCAACTGTATGACGGTTTTCTTGGTGACCGCGACCGGCGGTTGTGTGAACAAGTACGCTTAAGTGATCCGGAACAGTTGGGTAAAGATACGTGGCCTTTTGATGACGAACGGTTGCCTGAATTATTATTCCGTTACCGCGCGCGAAACTTTCCAGCGACCTTGAGTGAGCAAGAACACGAGCGTTGGCAGCAGTTTTGCCAACAGCGTTTGACCGACCCGGCCTTTGGTGCGCCGTTGACCCTGAGCCAGTTCAACGAGGCTGTAGAAGGCCTGGCGCGCAGCGCAACGCCTGCGCAGTTGAAGCTCTTGGAGCAATGGCAGCGTTACGCTCAGGACGTGAGCCGGCGAGTAGGGCTGGCAACTCCGGGCGCTGAAACGGACTAAATGCCGGGCAATAAAAAAACGCCAGCAAGCTGGCGTTTTTTATGGGTGTTGCTGAACACGCGAGGTGTTCGCAATCACTTAGCCGAGCAAAGTTGCCCAGCCTTCAACCACGTCGCTGCCCCACTTGGCTTTCCACTCTTTCAGAGTTTTGTGGTTGCCACCTTTGGTTTCAATCACTTCGCCGTTGTGCGGGTTTTTGTATTGTTTAACCTTACGGGCACGTTTGGTGCCGGTGGTTTTAACAACACCACGTGGTGCTTTGCTTGCTTTGGCTTCTGGGTCCAGCAGCGCGATGATGTCACGCAGCGACTTTTGGTATTCGCCCATCAGCGTACGCAGTTTGCCTTCAAATTCCAGCTCGGTTTGAAGTTTGTCGTCTTCCGACAGGTTCTTCAGGCGAGCTTGCAGTTCTTTGATGGCTTCTTCTGTTGCGCGGTATTCGTTGATCAAGGACATGAGGCTTACCTTATGCTGAAGTGGTGACAGGGAGACAGTGGCGCAATAATAGTCAGACAGTTTCAGCAAGTAAATATCCAATGTCAGATTAATTTAAATTTTTATTCATTAACTTTTGTCAGTCTGCACTATGTAGCCGGTTTAATAGGTCGATACCCGGGCTTAATCAAAGTCATTAATAAATAGTATCAACGGATCGATAAATTCAATGCAGGCCACGGCGCTGTTGGCGTCGACGCTTTTGCACCGCGACCCCGTGGCACAGGCAATAAGGCTCAACGAATACTGTAGTTTTGCTGCGCACTCGCTAGAATGGCGGCCTTAGTAAAGTTTTGGAGTTTTCCCCTCATGCGCACTTTTCGGTTGGTGATCGCCTGCCCCGACGGCGTCGGCATTGTCGCCAAGGTCAGTAATTTCCTGGCCTCCCACAATGGCTGGATCACTGAAGCGAGCCACCACTCGGACGACCAAAGCGGTTGGTTCTTTATGCGTCACGAAATTCGTGCCGACTCTTTGCCGTTTGGCATTGAGGCGTTTCGCGAGGCATTTGCCCCGATCGCTGAAGAGTTTTCGATGCAGTGGCGTATTACCGATACAGCGCAGAAAAAACGCGTGGTATTGATGGCCAGCCGTGAATCTCACTGCCTGGCAGATTTGCTGCACCGCTGGCACAGCGATGAGCTGGACTGCGATATTTCGTGCGTTATCTCTAACCACAATGATCTGCGCAGCATGGTGGAGTGGCACGGTATTCCGTTCTACCACGTGCCGGTTGACCCGAAAGACAAGCAGCCTGCGTTTGCCGAAGTCTCACGTCTGGTCAAACACCACGAGGCTGAAGTTGTGGTATTGGCGCGTTACATGCAAATTCTGCCGCCCGACCTGTGCAGCGAATACGCCGGTCAAGTCATCAACATCCACCACAGCTTCTTGCCGTCTTTTGTGGGTGCCAAGCCTTATCACCAAGCGTCCATGCGCGGTGTGAAGCTGATCGGCGCGACATGCCATTACGTTACCGAAGAGCTGGACGCCGGTCCGATCATCGAGCAAGACGTGGTTCGCGTTAGTCACAGTGACAGCATTGAAGACATGGTGCGTTTCGGCCGTGACGTCGAGAAGATGGTGCTGGCCCGTGGCCTGCGTTATCACCTCGAAGACCGCGTCCTGGTGCACGGCAACAAAACTGTCGTGTTCTGATGCGAGAAGGTTTTTGTGGGAGCGGGCTTGCTCGCGATAGTGTCTGCCCGGTGCGTCTGACAAACCGAGTCGTTTGCATCGCGAGCAAGCCCGCTCCCACGGATTTTCTACAGATTGGACGCTGGAGGATTCGCCATGACTGATCCACTCGACAAGGCTACCTCCAGCGCCCCGGCCACAGTGGGTGAGGGCTGTTTGAGTCGTTACGACCCGGACGCCCTCAGCCCTGAGGATGGCACCGATTTTCCTGACGCCGCCAGGCTTTGGGAGCAACTACAGCAAGACGCTGAAGCAGATCCCAAGCCGTATGGCTATCTGTAGGAGCGAGCTTGCCTCGCGATCTTTTAAACGATCAAAAGATCGCGAGACAAGCTCGCTCCTACAGAGTGCTTAGAGACGGAAACTGCCCACCAATTGCTTGAGGCGAGCGGCCTGTTGTTCGAGGTCGGTGCAGGCGCGCAAGGTGGATTGCAGGTTTTCAATCCCTTCCTGATTCAGCGTATTGATCTCGGTAATGTCCATATTGATCGACTCAACCACCGAGGTTTGCTCTTCGGTTGCGGTCGCCACGGACTGGTTCATGCCGTCAATCTCACCAATACGCTCCGTAACGCTGACCAGCCGCTCACCGGCCAGGTTGGCGATTTCGACGCTGTCTTCGCTGTGGCGCTGGCTTTCATCCATGGTGCTGACCGAGGCGCGGGCACTGACTTGCAACTCTTCGATCATCGCCTGCACTTGTTGCGCTGACTCTTGAGTGCGGTGTGCCAGGTTGCGCACCTCATCTGCCACCACGGCAAAGCCGCGCCCGGCTTCTCCGGCGCGGGCCGCTTCAATGGCGGCGTTGAGGGCCAGCAGGTTGGTTTGCTGCGAGATGCTGGTGATCACTTCGAGGATCTGCCCAATATTCACGGTCTTGCCGTTGAGCGACTCGATATGGCCACTGGACGTGCCGAGCATTTGCGACAGTTGCTGCATGGAACTGATGCTGCGCTCAACCACTTGCTGGCCTTCGGTCGCCAGGCCGCGGGCGTCGCTGGCCTGTTGTGAGGCCTGGGCGGCGTTGCGGGCGATCTCTTGGGCGGCAGCGCCCAGTTCGTTGATGGCGGCGGCAACACTGTTGGTGCGGCTGGCCTGCTCGTCGGAGTTGAGCATTGACGAGTTGGAGGCGCTGACCACGCGCAGGGCCACTTCGTTAACCTGCGCGGTGGCAGATGACACTTCGCGCATGGAGGTGTGAATGCGCTCTACAAAGTCGTTGAACGCACTGCCCAGGGTGCCGAACTCGTCGTTGGAGGTTACGTCGAGGCGGCGGGTCAAATCACCTTCACCTTCGGCAATGTTCTGCATGGCGCGGGTCATGACGTGCAGGGGCTGCAACAGCAAGCGGATCAACAGGCCGAGAAGGGCGATGATCGAAATTACGGCAATCACCGTGGCAATCACCGCCGATGTCCGGAATGTGTTCAGTGCCGCAAAGGCCTTTTCTTTGTCCACGGACAGACCGATCGACCAGTTGACGTTCCCCAGCCCTTTGACCGGGGTAAAGGTCACGATCCGGGTTTTGCCGTTGGCCTGGATTTCGCTGAACGCGCTGCTGATGGGCGGCGTGTCCTGCGGGTAAATATCCTTCAGGTACTGTGTGACCAGGGTTTTGTCCGGGTGAACCAGGACTTTGCCGTCGCCACTGATCAGAAAGGCATAGCCCAGGCCATTAAAGTTCAAGGCATTGATGGTGTCCGTGATGGTTTGCAGGCTCAGGTCAGCACCGGCCACGCCCAGTGTCTGCCCGGATTTTTTCACGGCGCTGCCAATCGAGATGATCATCTGCCCGGTGACCGCATCAATGTACGGTTCGGTCAGGCTGGCGCTGGCGCTGTTGACGGCGTCCTTGTACCAGGGGCGGGTGCGCGGATCGAAACCGTCGGGCATTTTGCTGTCAGGGCGAATGGTGAATGCGCCCTGGTTGTCACCAAAGTAATCGGCCATGAAGGTGCTGGTCAGCGCCTTCTGCTCCAGCAAGCTGGCGGCTTGGGCGGGCTCGGGGTTGATGGCCAACGATTGTGCGAGGTTTTCGACCAGCAAAATGCGCCCGCCGAGCCATGTTTGAATGGTATTGGCGGTGACACTGCCCATCTCATGCAGGTAGTTGTCGAGGTTGTTGCGGATGGCATTGCGCTGCAAGTAATCGTTGTACAAGGCAAAGAGTGAGAACGCGGCTATGACAATCAGGGACGCAGCCAGCAGGATTTTATGACTGAAACGCAGGTTTTTATTCATGGCTAGAAGGGTCCGCTAAGTTCTATAAATGTGAGGCCTACACGCTGTAAAACGCGCACTCTACAAATCACGGCTAGAACAGAAGCGATTTGAGTATTTATAAGTGGGCTTTCCTACGCTAAATCAGGAATTTTCTGGTCTAGCATTAAGAGGGTATCGACGCGGACCCGTGAAAGATTAATCAAAGGTGGCAAAATGCCTGACTCTTCTGCTCTTGTACTCGGCGCTGACCTTGCGGGTCAGCCCATTGCTCAGTCGTTACGTTTGGCCAATCGCCATGGTTTAGTGGCGGGTGCCACGGGGACCGGTAAAACCGTCACCCTGCAACGTTTGGCTGAGCAATTCAGCGATGCGGGGGTTGCCGTGTTTGCCGCCGACATCAAGGGCGACCTGTGTGGGCTGGGCGCGGCGGGCAATCCCCAAGGCAAAATTGCGGAGCGCATTGCCAGCATGCCGTGGCTGAATTATCAGCCCAAGGCGTACCCGGTCACCCTGTGGGACATCCAGGGCAAAACGGGCCATCCGTTGCGCACAACCCTGAGCGAAATGGGGCCGTTGCTGCTGGGCAGTTTGCTTGAGCTGACCGACAGCCAGCAGTCTGCGTTGTACGCGGCGTTTAAAGTGGCTGATCGCGAAGGCTTGTTGCTGCTGGACCTCAAAGACCTCAAGGCGCTGCTCGGGCATTTGCGTGAGAACCCGGACGTGCTGGGCGAAGACGCAGCGTTGATGACGACGGGGTCCAGCCAGGCGTTATTGCGCCGTTTGGCCACGTTGGAGCAGCAGGGCGCCGAGTCTTTGTTTGGTGAGCCTGCGCTGCAACTCGAAGACCTCTTGCAGCCTGCCAGCGATGGCCGTGGGCGCATCCATTTGCTGGATGCCAGCCGCCTGGTGCACGAAGCGCCCAAAGTGTATGCGACCTTTCTGTTGTGGCTGTTGGCTGAGCTGTTTGAGCAATTGCCGGAGCGTGGCGACGCCGACAAGCCCTTGCTGGCGCTGTTTTTCGACGAGGCGCATTTGTTGTTTGCCGATACGCCCAAGGCGCTGCAAGACCGTTTGGAGCAAGTGGTCCGGTTGATTCGCTCCAAAGGCGTGGGTGTGTACTTTGTCACGCAATCACCGGCGGACTTGCCTGACACGGTGCTGGCGCAATTGGGCTTGCGTATCCAGCATGGATTGCGTGCGTTCACCGCCAAAGAGCAAAAGTCGCTGAGGGCGGTGGCCGACGGGTTTCGCCCGAACCCGGCATTTAGTGCGTTGGCGGTGTTGACCGAACTGGGTACGGGCGAGGCGTTGGTGGGCATGCTCGAAGAAAAGGGCACGCCAGCGATGGTTCAGCGCGTATTGATTGCGCCACCGCAGTCGCGCATCGGGCCGCTGAGTGAGGCCGAACGGGCGGCCTTGATTGCCAGTTCGCCCTTGCAGGGGCGTTATGACAAACCCATAGACCGCGAATCGGCTTACGAAGTGCTGCAGGCGCGCAAGGGCCAGGCGCCAGAAGGGCAAGCACCGGCGGCGCCCCATGAGCCGAGCTTGCTGGATCAGGCGGGTGAGTTTTTGGGGACGAGTACCGGCAAAGCCCTGCAATCGATGGCACGCCAGGCCGCGAGCCAGATGGGCCGTCAATTGGTGCGCGGGTTATTGGGGTCGTTGCTGGGTAATGGCAAGCGTAAATGAAGCGGCGGTCCTGCGGCAGAAGCCGAGTTTTTGCGTAGGAGCCTGCCGCAGGCTGAGATCTTTTAGGCTTGTCATATAGATAGCGTGTGCAGGTTTTACGACTGCTGCGCAGTCGGACGTAGCCTCGCAAAGCTCGTCAACTGCTACAGATGGTGGGCTTATTTTGGTCGGGCGTGGCTGGCCAGGCGTTCAAGGGCTGCGCGCAGGGCCGGGTCGCTGATGCCTTCGGCGGTGGCCTGGATGGTTTGCCCGGCATCCACAGACAGGTCATGGGTGTGCCCGCCGACTTTGGCTTGCACGGTAGGCGGCTGCACTTTAAACAAAATCCGGGTCAGGCTGGCGAACTCGTCAAAGGCTTGCAGTTGACGTTGCAGGCGTTTTTGCTGGTAGCGCAAACGCGTGGCCCAATGGCCATCGGTGACGATTAACAACAAGCTGCCTTCACGCCAGGATGCCACGTGGCAATGTTCGCGGGCGGCAGGCTGGAGTTGGCTTTCAAGCAGGCGTTGCAGGTGCGCAAGGCGCTTGGCATGGCCAAAAATGGCTTTTAGGGGCTTGGCCTCGCGGAGCAGAACGGCGGGTGCACGTGCTGGGTGTGGGCGAAATGCCATGATCAAACACCTGAGAAAACTGAATGGCAATCCTAGCAGAAACCGCCATTTCCCTCGACACAGACCTGAAACGGTTAAGTTTATATGCAAAATCAATAGGTAACTTCTTCACTGCATGGGTTGAAGTTCCGCAAAAAGGCCTTATTTTAGTCAGGCCCCGTCACAACGCTGTACCAGTATCGTGGAATAACGCCACTTTCCTCACCGCCGTTTCCGGGTAGAATGCTCGCTCGCATGCGGCCATCAGGGCTGCTCGGGCGACTCTCGGGGCCGCCCTCCATCCCTATGTGTGGAAGATCCTGCCGATATGTTTGCGCCTTTGTTAAAGAAACTTTTTGGAAGCAAGAACGAGCGCGAAGTTAAACGCATGCTCAAGACGGTACAGGTCGTTAATGCCTTCGAAGAGCAAATGGTTGCTCTGAGTGATGAGCAATTGCGCGCCAAGACCGAAGAGTTCAAGGCCCGCATAGCTAAAGGTGAGACCCTCGATCAATTGTTGCCTGAAGCGTTCGCGGTCTGCCGTGAAGCCGGTAAGCGCATCATGGGCATGCGTCACTTTGACGTACAGCTGATCGGTGGCATGACCTTGCACGAAGGCAAGATCGCAGAAATGCGTACCGGTGAAGGTAAAACCCTGGTAGCTACCTTGGGCGTTTACCTCAATGCATTGTCCGGCAAGGGCGTGCACGTGGTTACCGTGAACGACTACCTGGCACGTCGAGATGCCAACTGGATGCGCCCGCTCTATGAGTTCCTGGGGCTTTCGGTCGGTGTGGTCACACCTTTCCAGCCACCACAGGAAAAGCGTGAAGCCTACGCCGCCGACATCACTTACGGGACCAACAACGAGTTTGGCTTCGATTACCTGCGCGACAACATGGCTTTCAGCATGGAAGAAAAATTCCAGCGCGAGCTTAATTTCGCTGTCATCGACGAAGTCGACTCCATCCTGATCGACGAAGCGCGTACGCCGCTGATCATCTCGGGTCAGGCCGAAGACAGCTCCAAGCTGTACACCGAAATCAACAAGCTGATCCCGCGTCTTGAACAGCACATCGAAGAAGTGGAAGGCGAGGTCACCAAGCCTGGTCACTACACCATCGATGAGAAGACCCGCCAGGTCGAGCTGAACGAATCCGGCCACCAGTTTGTAGAAGACATGCTGACCCAGATCGGTCTGCTGGCCGAAGGCGAAAGCCTGTACTCGGCGCACAACCTGGGCCTGTTGACCCACGTGTACGCTGCTCTGCGCGCTCACAAGCTGTTCCATCGCAACATCGAATACATCGTTGAAGACGGTCAGGTATTGCTGGTCGACGAACACACCGGCCGTACCATGCCGGGTCGTCGTCTGTCCGAAGGCCTGCACCAGGCGATTGAAGCGAAGGAAGGCCTGAACATTCAGGCAGAGAGCCAGACCCTGGCATCGACAACCTTCCAGAACTACTTCCGTCTGTACAACAAGCTGTCCGGCATGACCGGTACGGCAGACACCGAAGCGTTCGAATTCCACCAGATCTACGGTCTGTCGGTGATGGTTATCCCGCCGAACAAGCCGCTGGCGCGTAAAGACTACAACGACCTGGTGTTCCTGACCGCAGACGAGAAGTACGCCGCCATCGTGGCCGACATCAAGGACTGCATGGAAAAAGGCCGCCCGGTACTGGTCGGTACTGCCACCATCGAAACCTCTGAGCACATGTCCAACCTGCTGAAGCAGGAAGGCATCGAGCACAAGGTACTGAACGCCAAGTTCCACGAAAAAGAAGCTGAAATCATTGCACAGGCCGGTCGTCCGGGCGCACTGACCATCGCCACCAACATGGCCGGTCGTGGTACCGACATCCTGTTGGGCGGTAACTGGGAAGTCGAAGTGGCTTCGCTCGAGAACCCGACGCCAGAGCAAATTGCCCAGATCAAAGCCGATTGGCAAAAACGTCACCAGCAAGTGCTGGAGTCGGGTGGTCTGCATGTCATCGCTTCCGAGCGCCATGAATCGCGCCGTATCGACAACCAGTTGCGTGGTCGTGCCGGTCGTCAGGGTGATACCGGTTCCAGCCGCTTCTACCTGTCGCTGGAAGACAGCCTGATGCGTATCTTCGCTTCTGATCGAGTGAAGAACTTCATGAAGGCCCTGGGCATGCAGTCTGGCGAAGCGATTGAGCACCGCATGGTGACCAACGCAATCGAAAAGGCTCAGCGCAAGGTTGAAGGTCGCAACTTCGATATCCGTAAGCAATTGCTGGAGTTCGATGACGTTAACAACGAGCAGCGTAAAGTGATTTATCACATGCGTAACACGTTGCTGGCGGCTGAAAACATCGGCGAAACCATTGCCGACTTCCGCAAGGACGTGCTCGACAGCACGGTCAGCGCGCACATCCCGCCGCAATCGTTGCCTGAGCAGTGGGACATTGCCGGTCTGGAAGCCGCCATCGAAAGCGGCTTTGGGGTGAAACTGCCGATCCAGCAATGGCTCGACGAAGACGATCACCTGTACGAAGAAACCCTGCGCGAGAAGCTGCTGAACGAGCTGCTGGCGTCGTACAACGAGAAAGAAGAACAGGCCAGCGCGCAAGCCCTGCGCACGTTCGAGAAGCAAATTGTGCTGCGTGTTCTGGACGACCTGTGGAAAGACCACCTGTCGACCATGGACCACTTGCGTCACGGTATCCACTTGCGCGGCTATGCGCAGAAGAACCCGAAGCAAGAGTACAAGCGCGAGTCGTACAACCTGTTCTCCGAGCTGCTTGATTCGATCAAGCGTGATTCGATCCGTGTACTGTCCCATGTACAGGTTCGTCGCGAAGACCCGGTTGAAGAAGAAGCCCGTCTGCGTCAAGAAGCTGAAGAGCTGGCTTCGCGCATGCAGTTCCAGCACGCCGAAGCGCCAGGCCTTGATCAGCCTGATGCCATGGCCCAAGTGCTTGAAGGTGCAGACATCGCTGACGTCGACACGTCGTCCGAGCCGGTGCGCAATGACCAGAAGCTGGGCCGCAACGAGCTGTGCTACTGCGGCTCGGGCAAGAAATACAAGCACTGTCACGGGCAAATCAACTAAAGCCCGCTTCATTTGCTGAAACACCTGCGCCGCGACCGGCTTTAGCCGTCGCGGCGTTTTACCATTGAATTCCCGCCCATTGGCGGAACTGTCATCTCTATGTAGGAGCGCGTCATGGCTGTTGGTCTTGGTCCTTTGCCTGTTTTGCACCCGGTGGCCGGTTTTGAGCTGGGTATTTCTAGCGCCGGTATCAAGCGTCCCGGGCGTAAGGATGTCGTGGTCATGCGCTGCGCGGAAGGCTCGAACGTCGCTGGCGTGTTCACCTTGAATGCCTTTTGCGCCGCGCCGGTGATTTTGGCCAAGCAACGTGTTCAGGGGGCAGTGCGCTACCTGCTGACCAACACTGGCAATGCCAACGCCGGTACCGGCGAGCCGGGCCTGATCGCGGCCACACGCACCTGCGCCAAGCTGGCTGAACTGACGGGTGTGGATGCCAGCGCTGTGCTGCCGTACTCCACCGGTGTGATCGGCGAGCCGCTGCCGGTTGAGAAAATCGAAGGTGCTTTGCAAGCCGCGCTGGACGACCTGTCGGAAAACCATTGGGCCGAAGCGGCCACCGGCATCATGACCACAGATACCTTGCCGAAAGGGGCGAGCCGTCAGTTTGAGCATGAAGGCGTGACCATCACCGTCACCGGCATCAGCAAAGGTGCGGGCATGATTCGTCCGAACATGGCCACCATGCTGGGTTACATTGCGACCGACGCCAAAGTGTCCCGCGACGTCCTGCAAAACCTGTTGCTTGACGGTGCCAACAAGTCGTTCAACCGCATCACCATCGATGGCGACACCTCGACCAACGATTGCTGCATGCTGATTGCCACCGGCAAAGCCAACCTGCCAGAAATCACCGAAGCCAGCGGCCCGCTGTTCGCAGCCTTGAAGCAGGCGGTGTTTGAAGTGTGCATGGACGTGGCCCAGGCCATCGTGCGTGACGGCGAAGGCGCGACCAAGTTCGTGACCGTTGAAGTGAATGGCGGCGGCAACCACCAGGAATGCCTGGACGTCGGTTACACCGTGGCTCACTCGCCGTTGATCAAGACTGCGCTGTTTGCCTCTGACCCGAACTGGGGCCGTATTTTGGCGGCCGTTGGGCGTGCCGGTGTGCCGGACCTGGACGTGAGCAAAATCGACGTGTTCCTCGGCGAAGTGTGCATTGCCAGCGGCGGCGCACGTGCGGCCACTTACACCGAAGAGCAGGGCTCGGCGGTGATGGCTCGCGAAGAAATCACCATTCGCATCGAATTGGGTCGCGGCACCGCCAGCGAAACCATCTGGACCACAGACTTGTCCCACGAGTACGTGAAAATCAACGCTGAATACCGTACCTGATCACTGCTCTACGCGAGCATGCAGGCCATGCTCGCGTAGAACGTTGGTGCGGGTAGATACCAAGGTTTGGCGTTTAAAGCCTGGCAACAGGCCGGATTAGAGGAAGCACAAGGGTGAAACGAATTCATGTGGCTGCGGCCGTTATCCGTGGCGAGGGCGGCAAGGTACTGATTGCCCGTCGCGCTGATACTCAGCATCAAGGCGGGCTCTGGGAGTTCCCTGGTGGCAAGGTCGAGGCAGGGGAGTCGGTCGAGGCTGCGTTGAATCGTGAGCTGCAAGAAGAACTGGGGATTACGGTGAGCGCTGCGCGACCGTTGATCAAGGTTCAGCATGATTACCCGGACAAGCAGGTTCTGCTTGATGTTTGGGAAGTTTCGCAATTCACGGGCGAGCCTCATGGTGCAGAAGGTCAGCCATTGGCGTGGGCTTCGGCGCGAGACTTGGCCAGTTATGAGTTCCCGGCGGCGAATCAGCCGATAGTGGCGGCTGCGCGTTTGCCGGATCAATACCTGATCACCCCGGACGGGCTGGAAACGCCGGAGTTGTTGCGCGGTTTGCAGAAGGCCATTGCAGGCGGTATCAAGCTGGTTTCATTGCGTGCGCCCAATGGTTACGACCCCAAGTACCGCGATTTGGCGGTGGATGCGGCCGGGTTGTGTGCCGGCAAGGCGCAACTGATGCTTAAAGGTCCGCTGGAATGGTTGGGGGATTTTCCTTCGGCGGGTTGGCATTTAACCGCGGCGCAATTGCGCAAATACGCCGCCAAGGGCCGGCCGTTGGCAAAAGAGCGCTGGTTGGCAGCTTCGTGCCATAACGCAGAAGAACTGGCGTTGGCTGAGCAGATGGACGTGGATTTTGTGACCCTGTCGCCGGTATTGCCAACCCAGACCCACCCGGATACACAGCCTTTGGGCTGGGAGCAGGCGCAGGCGTTGATCGCCAACTTCAACAAGCCGGTGTTTTTGCTGGGCGGGTTGGGGCCGGACGATTGCCAGCAAGCATGGAACATCGGCGCACAGGGCGTTGCCGGTATACGCGCGTTCTGGCCGCAGGAATAGACCTCAGTGCGGCGTTGAAGCGACGGGGGGCGTGATCTCTGTAGTCGCTGCCGAGGTACGAAGGCTGCGATCGGGTGCGAAGCGGTCGTGAAATGATCGCAGCCTTCGTACCTCGTCAGCTCCTACTAGATAGGTGTAGAAGATCAAAAGATCGCGAGGCAAGCTCGCTCCTACAGAGGGCACGAGATCTCTGTAGCAGTTGACGAGCTTTGCGAGGCTACGTCCGGTTGCGAAGCAGCCGTAAAAAGCTCGCAGCCTTCGTACCTCGTCAGCTCCTACCAGATAGGTGTAGAAGGTCAAAAGATCGCGAGACAAGCTCGCTCCTACAGGGGGCGAGCGACTACACCATTAGGGGAATACGGTTTATTCGGCGGGCTTGGCTGCCGCCTGCCACAAGATCTCGGCTATCCCCTGGCGTTTGGCAATCAAACGCGCGGCCACGAACAGCAGGTCTGACAGCCTGTTGATGTAGGCCAGACCCACCCCCGCCAATGGTTCCAGAGCATTGAGTTGCTGGCAGCGGCGTTCGGCGCTGCGGGCCAGGCTGCGGCAGATGTGGGCTTGGGCGATCAAGGTGGAGCCGCCGGGCAAAATGAAGTTTTCCAGCGGGCCCAACTCTTCGTTCCAGCGGTCAATCGCCGCCTCTAAACGTTCGACTTCAGCGCTGTTGAGCGCCTGATACACCGGCATGGCCAGTTCGCCACCCAGGTCGAACAGTCGATGCTGACAAGGTTCAAGCACTTCAATCAACTCATTTAGCCCCGAACACTCGACGCTGTGGGCGCTGAGCCCGGCCAGCAGTAGACCCAATTGGCTGTTGAGCGTGTCGACTTCGCCGATGGCTTCTACCCGCGGGTGATCCTTGGGCACACGCCGGCCGTCGCCAAGGCCTGTTTCACCTTTGTCGCCGGTGCGGGTGTAGATCTTTGATAAGCGAAAACCCATGTTTACAGTTCCATGGTGGTTGATTCGTGAGAAGGCAGCAGGTTGCCCGCCAATGGCAGGCGCAGGGTGAAGCAGGTGCCTTGGCCTAATGTGGAGTGCACTTCCATCTGCCCTTTGTGGTTGTTGGTGACAATAAAGTACGACACAGACAGGCCAAGCCCGGTGCCTTGGCCGACTTCCTTGGTGGTGAAAAACGGCTCGAAGATGCGTTTGCGCACCTGTTCGGGCATGCCGACGCCGTTGTCTTCCACCTGGATCTCCGCCCAGGGCGGGTTGAGTTTGGTGCGCAAAATGATGCGCCCGGGCTCGGTATTGGCGGGACGCTGATGAATGGCCTGGGCTGCGTTTTTCAGCAGGTTGAGCAGCACTTGCTCCAGTTCGTTGGGGATACCGGGCACGGGGCCCAGCTCGGGGTCGAACTGGCGAACAATGTCGTGGCCCCTGAAATCAAAACCCAGGGCCAGGTCAAAGTCATTGCTGGCAATGTCTATGGCCTGATCAATCAACGCCGATAAATCGCACGGGCTCATTTGCCGGTTGCTGCGGCGGCTGAAGCTGAGCATGTGGGTGACGATTTTTGCTGCGCGAGCGCCAGCCTGCTGGATGCCGTCGAGTAACTGCGGCACTTCGCGGGCCTGCAAGTAGTGGCTGATTGCATCCAGGGTAATGCCGGTCTGCTCGGCGACTTCCAGGTTTTTCGGCAGGTCGCTGGACAGGCGTCGGCGAATGTTTTGCACGTTGTGCAGAATCGCCCCCAAGGGGTTGTTGATTTCGTGGGCCATGCCGGCCGCGAGTCCGCCCACCGAAAGCATTTTTTCCGACTGCACCATCATGTCTTCCAGTGACAGGCGCTGGGTAATGTCGTCGATACGGATCACCACGCCGCGCCCGCTGCTGCCGGTCAGCGGGTAAAAGGTCAGGGCATAGTGGCGGACTTCGTCGTTCTGGGTCCAGGTCACCCGTTCGATCTTGGCCACGCGATGGGTTTCGATGGTGTCTTTAAGCTGCGGCAAAAAGGGTTTGAGCGGTTCGAAGGCCAGGTAGATCGGCTGGTTCATGGCCTCATCGAGTTTCGTCCCGGACAGGGCGCTGGCTTCCTGGTTCCACTGGGTGACGTAGAGTTGGTCGTCCAGCGCAATCAGGGCGGAGGGCATTGAGTCGATGATGTTGTTGAGGTAGTTCTGGAACCCCGTCAGTTTTTTCTCGATTTTGCTGCGAACTTGTACTTCAAGCTCCAGCTTGCGGTTGGTGTGGCGGGTTTCTTCGGCCAGGGTCTGGGCTTGGTCGTAAGCTGCCTGCGCCTCATCACGGGCGCGTTTGAGCTCTTGTTCGCGTGCTTCGATACGCGACAGCATGGTGTTGAATGCTTCCGCCAGGCTGCCGATTTCATCGTGATTACCCGGTGCTGCGCGCAAGGCGTAGTTTTCTTCGCGGGTGACCTGGCGCGAGAGTTCTTCAAGGCGATGGATGGGGTGGGTAATCAGCCGTTTGATCTGCCGTGAAACCACCAGCCACAGCAAAATGCTGAAGATCAAAATCCCCAGGCTCGCGGTGAGTGTGCCGGTGTAAAACGCGGCGGGTAATTCGCTGCTGGCGATCAGTAGCAAGTGCCCTGAAGGTTTATCGCCGTTGTGCAAGCGCGTGATCAGGTGGCTGCGCAGCTCGGTCAGGCTCCAGGCTTCAAGCTGGCGGTAGTGCTCGGGCAGTGGCAGGTGCTCGCCATGTTGCAGTTGAGCCAGCAAATGCCCTGAGCCGTCGTAAATGGCCGCCGCGCGCAGAGGTGCGTAGCTGCCTATTTCGTCGAGCAACGCTTCAGCCTGTGACGCAGAGTCCAGCGACTCAACAATCAGTTTAGGGTTGGACGCCAGCCGCCCCAGGGTTTGCAAGGCTTGCGGGGCGGTGCTTTCGTGTGAAATCCAGTACGCGGCGGTGATGAAGGTTAAGTTGGCCACCACCAGCACAGTCGCCAGCAGGACGAGGAGGGCGGCCAGCAACTTCTGGCCGACCGGAAGGTTTTCGAGGCGCTGGCGCAAGGGCATCGCAATGACCGCATAAAGAAGAACGAAGTCGCAGGGTAGCGCGGGCCTCAGTTGCAGGGCAATCCGCGCTGCTTCAGGTGGTCGATCAGTCGCTGATGCAGGGCGTGTAAATGCGGCGCGGCGAACTGCCGCTGGCGTGCCGCTTCGCAGGCGTAACCCAGCAAGTAGCTGATTTCGGTGCGCCGGCCTTGGGCGACATCCTGATGCATTGAAGAATAGTTGTTGGCCGTGGCCTGGATCACACGATGCATTTCGGTATTCAAGTTGTCTGCCGCCTCGGCTTGGTCGCAGCGCTCAAGCAAGGCAGCCAACTCGTCACACAGGGTGTCGACCTCGGCGCGGTGCGCCTGCAAGCCGCCATTTCGGCAGTTGTACAGTACCGTCAGCGGATTGATCGCACAGTTCAGCGCCAGCTTTCGCCACAAGCGGCTGAGAATCGTCGGGCTCCATTCGTGGGCGATGTGGCTGCGTTGCAGGTCTTCGAGCCAGTGCGGTGCTTCGCCCTGACGGGTATCGCCCAGCCAGGTGTGGCCCGCTCCAGCAAAGACTACGCGCCAGTCGCTCTCACGAAATGCGCCTTCTGTGCTGGAGGCAAAAATGCAGCGTACCTGGGGCACCCTGGCCGCCACCGCCTGTTGGCTGCCAAGGCCATTTTGCAACAGCACCACATCGGCACCGGGTTGAAGCCGGTGGGCAATCTGCGCGATGGCGTGTTCGGCGTCATACGCCTTGCAGGTGACCAGCAAACGCTCGATCGGCTCGTCAGCCTCAGGCAACTGAGCGGTGACGGGCAGCAGGTGGGTTTGCTCGCCTTCAACTAGAGTTAAGCCGTGGGCAGCCTTATAGGCGTGCAGGCGCGCTGCGTTGCGCACGATCAATGTAACCGGCAACCCCGCTCTCGCCAGCCGGGCGGCCCACAGTGTGCCCATGCTGCCGGCGCCCAGAATGTGCCAGCGAGTAGGGGCAGATCTGCAGTTAAAAGGTGGCATGTGTGCTCGCAAGTGAATGACGTGGAAGAACCGCTATAATGCCCGCGCATTTTAACTGTCAGGTCAGGCGCGCTCCATCTGTGTTGTGCGCGCCCTTTAAAGAGTGGAGAAATTACATGCCGTCGTTCGACGTGGTATCCGAACTGGACAAACACGAAGTCACCAACGCAGTCGAGAACGCCGTCAAGGAGCTGGACCGTCGTTATGACCTCAAAGGCAAAGGCAGCTTTGAGTTCAAAGAAAAAGACCTTACGGTGAATCTGACCGCCGAGGCGGATTTTCAGCTCGAAGCCATGATTGAGATCCTCAAGCTGGCATTGGTCAAGCGCAAAATCGACGTGCAGTGCCTTGAAGTCAAGGATGCTTACGCATCGGGCAAGCTGATGAAGCAAGAGGCGGTGCTTAAGGAAGGCATTGATAAAGAGCTGGCGAAAAAGATCGTTGCTCACGTCAAAGACGCCAAGTTGAAGGTGCAGGCAGCCATTCAGGGTGAGCAGGTTCGTATCACCGGCAAGAAGCGTGATGACCTGCAAGAAGCCATTGCAGCCCTGCGTGCCAAGACGTTTGACATGCCGCTGCAGTTCAATAACTTCCGCGACTGATCACGGCCAGGGAACCTGTGGCGATCATCGACGTCCGATTTTCCTGGGCGCGGCTTAAACGATTGAGCGTGAGCGTTCAATCGTTTGGGTCTGTACGACATGTCTTCGAGTGAAGCTTAGGTGCGGCGACGGCCTGAAGCATCACTGAGCATGGACATATCGGGTACAGAGCCTGAACAACGTCACCGGATATCGGTATTAGGAGAGATAAATGGATCTGAACGCGGAAATTGATCACCTGGTCAAGACCTCGCAGGCCTGGCTTCCAATGATTATGGAATACGGTAGTCGTGTGTTGCTGGCGCTTATCACGCTGGGTGTTGGCTGGTGGTTGGTTAATCGGCTAACTGGCAAGTTGAGGCAGTTGCTGGCAGTGCGCAAGGCTGATCTGGCGCTGCAAGGCTTTATCAGTACCCTGGTTAATATCATTCTCAAGGTGTTGCTGGTGGTCAGCGTCGCCTCGATGATTGGCATCCAGACAACCTCATTTGTGGCTGCAATCGGTGCTGCTAGCTTGGCCGTTGGCCTGGCGTTGAAGGGCAGTCTTGCCAACTTTGCGGGTGGGGTGCTGATTTTGCTGTTCCGCCCGTTCAAAATCGGTGACTGGATCGAAGCGCAAAGCGTGAGCGGAACTGTAGATAGCATTCAAATCTTCCACACAGTGCTGCGCACCAGTGACAACAAAACCGTTATCGTGCCCAACGGCAACCTGTCCAACGGCGTCATCACCAATTACAGCCGTCAGCCGACGCGCAAGGTGGTGTTTGATGTGGGTGTCGATTACGAGGCAGATTTGCAGAAGGTGCGTGAGGTCTTGCTGGCCCTGGCTGACGACCCTCGGGTGCTGAAAGAGCCAGCGCCAGCCGTGGTTGTGACCGCCTTGGGCGACAGTGCAATCACCATGTCGCTGCGTGTGTGGGTTGATACGCCCAACTACTGGGATGTCTTGTTCATGTTTAACGAACATGCCCGCGACCGCTTAAAAGCGCAGGGTGTTGATATTCCGTTTCCGCAACGGGTCGTTCGCGTTGTGCAGGAAGTGTCTGCGGGCTAATTGTTAATTCGATAGTCAGCTATTTAATAGGCACAAAAACAATTAAAGGGACTTCGGTCCCTTTAATTGTTTCTGGGGTGTGTAAGACATATCTGAAGATGGACTCGGAAGTCAGCTTTGAGTGAGTGATAATTGCTTGCATTTATGCTTGTTAGTTAGCTTCCTATATATAAGCGTAATCCGCAGGCAATAAAAAACCCCGCACCTGAATAGATGCGGGGTTTTACTGAACAATGCGGGTAATGACTGCCCGAAGGCGGTTATTACAAGATGTTCAGTGGGTATTCAACGATGATACGAACATCGTTGTTGTCAGTGTTGCCGCTGTCTGCGTGGTAGTTACCGTTGTTGCGGTAAACAGCGCTACGCAGGCGGAAGGACAGGTCTTTGGCCGGGCCTTCTTGCATCACGTATTTGCTCTCGAAGTTGAACTCGTGTTCTTTACCTTCGCCCGTGTCGGTGTTGATGTTGTCGCCTTTAACGTAGCGAGCCATGAAGCTCAGGCCTGGCACGCCATAGGTGGCCATGTTCAGGTCGTAGCGAGCCTGCCATGAACGCTCGTCTCTGCCGTTAAAGTCGGAGTATTGCACGGAGTTGGCGAGGAAAATGGTGCCGCCGCCGTCTACGCCGTAGTAGTAACCGCTGTCACCGGTAGAGCGCTGGTGAGCCAGGGTGAACTTGTGAGCGCCGATGCTGTAGGCCGCTGCCAAGCTCCAGATTTTGTTGTCAACGTTGCCTGCCAGTTCCTGGCCTTGGCTCGAGGTTCTGTAGCCGTTGAAGTCGAAGTTCAGGGCTTGAGAATCGTCGATCGGGAAGGTGTAGTTCAGGTTGATGTACTGCTTCTTGAAGTAGTCATCAACGTCCGACGCTGCCAGGCCGCCGACGAAGTTGTCGGTGAACTGATAGGTCGCGCCGGCGATGTTGGCTGCTGGCAGGTGCAGGCTGTCATGGTACATGCCGGTCTGCGAGCTGATGGCGGTGAAGCGACCTGCGCTCAGTTCCAGGCCTTTGATTTCGTGGGAAGTAATCAAAGTACCGGTCGCCACTTCAGGCAGCAAACGGCTGTCATCGGTAGAGAAAACCGGGCTTGCAACGAACTGGTTGCCGTACTTCAGGACGGTGTCGGACAGGCGGAATTTGATAGCGCCGCCGGCCTTGGATTGAGTGTCTTCTGGCGAACCATCGCTCTTGGAAGCGAACAGGCCGTTGCCTTGACGACCGGCACCGCCGTCCAGGCGCAGGGTGCCCATGGCGAATGCATCAACACCGACACCGATGGTGCCTTGGGTGAAGCCCGAAGAGTAGTTGAGCAGTTCGCTCAGACCCCAATCTTCACGGTAACCGCTTTTGTAGCCGCCACCTGGCTTGGCAATGTTGCCAGCGCCGTTTTTGAAGTCACGGTTCATGTACAACATGCGAGTTTTGGAAGTCAGCGTGCTGTCTTCAATAAAACCTTTGGAATCGTCCTGGGACGAAGCCATTGCGAACTGTGTAGTTCCGGCTGAAACAGCCAGGGCGATCATGCTCCACTTCATCACGCGCATCGTGATTTGCTCCTTTGGTTTTAGGAAGAGTACTGCCGTCCCACCTGAATTATTATCTGGGCGGCTCTTTCTTTTTGTGTCGGCGCAAACTTATATCACGCCGACCCTATTGGCTATAGTTGCCTTCAAAAGCTTTCAGCTTCTTTACAGCTAAGTCACGAAATACACTCTACATGTCGCTCTTTGGCAGCTATGTGTCGTGCCTCGCATGTTGCTCAAGCTGTTTTTCTGAACGAGACAGCCAAATAGCCTGCTGACCCCTTATTAAAGCTCCCCTTTTTGACGGCTCAACTTTTTTGTTATTTATCGTCGGGTCGCAGCTCCCCTGCCGCGCCCCAGTCGACCTGTACCGTGTATATGCAACAAGCATGCTCAAGTCAGGTTTTGAGCATGAAAAAAAATTATCTGGCTTTTGGCGGGCTGACAGGCCCGGTTTAGCGAGGTTGAGGTGATCGCTGGCCTGCTTTGAAGGGCGCGTTGCATGCACCCGGAGGCGGCGTTGCAGCCCCAAAGATGTGCAAAATGTTACCGCTTCACCCCGGTGTGGGTAGCAGGTGACGTTTAGGTGCACTAAAACCACTCGGTCTGTGCCGTTTTGGTGCAGGAGTGTCTGGCGAATGCTTGGAGCAGGTACGACGCCCGTTGGCCATCGGCTTGCGTCCAGGGGCGAGCGCGGTGTGATGCTGAAGGCAATCAAGGGTATCCTGCACATCTGACGCTCGCAGGGCAGGCGGGTCTGGCCCGGCCTTGAGTCGAGCTTAAATTATTTGTTAAACAGGAGAGCACCCCGTGTTCATTTTGGATACACGCCTTCAAGAGGATACCTGGCTGATTGGGGATTTCCCTTTGTGCCGCTTGTTGCTTTCCAACGACTCGAATTACCCCTGGTTCATTTTGGTGCCGCGCCGCGAGGGTATCAGTGAGCTGTTTCAATTGGATGACGCTGATCAGCAATTGATGTGGGCTGAAACCACAGCGCTGGCTGGCGTGCTTAAAGAGCTTTTCACGGCTGACAAAATGAACGTGGCCACATTGGGTAACGTGGTCAGCCAGTTACACATGCATGTGATTGCCCGGTACGCGTCGGATGCGGCCTGGCCAGGTCCGGTATGGGGTAAGCATCCTGCCAAACCTTACAGTGAGGCTGATGTGCAAGTGATCCGGGACAAGCTTAAAGCGGGCCTGGGCGCTGGTTTCACGTTTGTGGAGGGTAAGCAGTGAGCCTTGAAGAGCGAGTGATGGATCTGGAGAGCCGCCTGGCGTTTCAGGACGACACCATTCAGGCATTGAACGATGTGCTGGTGTCGCAGCAAAACGCAGTTGATCGACTGCAACTGCAGATAGCGGCCTTGCTCAAGCGCCAGGAAGAAATGGGCGGGCAATTCGAGTCGTTTGAGGACGAGGCGCCGCCACCGCACTACTGAGTTTTCAGCAGGCATAAAAAAAACCGCGAAACAGCCAGGCTGCTCGCGGTTTTTTTCAGGCTGAAATCAGCGGCGCGGTAACGCTGCGATCACATCTTCAGCTTGCAGGCCTTTGTCACGGTTCATCACCGAGAACTCAACACGTTGTCCCTCCACCAATACACGGTGGCCTTCGCCACGGATGGCGCGGAAGTGGACAAAAATATCATCGCCGGAATCTCGGGAAATAAAGCCGAAACCTTTGGAGGTGTTGAACCACTTTACAGTGCCTGTATCGCGGTTGGTCATGTCGTAGGTTTGTGCGGTGGACGAAGGTGACGACTTGTAGAAACTCACGATCAAGTGCAGGGCTACAGCAATCACGGCAGGTACCAGGCTGATCAGGATCGCTGGTTGGTCGCCGATCGGCAGCAGCAGGCCGAACAGGGTGAGGGTTTGCAGGACAACAGAGAGCACCAGCAAGGCGCTGACCAGGTTTTGCAGTTGATGGCGTGGGCCTTTATTCCAGTAAGGAATGACTGGCGCCAGTGCCAGGTTAAGCAGGCCAAGAAAAGCCAGGTAAAGAGCATCAGCGTGTTGGAGGTAAGGGACAGCGTCGGATTGCAGGCTGGGAATGAAGGACAGCAGCAAAGCAGCTGCGCCCGTTAGTAGGTGAACGATTTTCAACATTTCAATTAACTCACGTTTAGACGGATCGCAAGGAAGAGCTGATAGCGCGCGGTTCGCTTCTGAAAAAAATGGAGGCGCTGGACACGCACGTGGTATCAGCCTATGCACCGTCGCCAGAGACTTGGCGAAGGCGACACGCTGCCTATTTAACAGCAAAGCTTGGGCCTTCTCAAATTAAGCGTATTGAGATGTCGAGCGCAGTGTTTGCGCGAGAAGGCCCGGAAAATGCGTACTTATGGCGAAGGCCTTGCTCTAGAGCCCTGTAGTCCACTTCTTTGTGTCGTATTGGAACGTGTCCAAATTAAAATGGGAGGCAAATATCCGAGAGCCAACGACCGTTGGTCGATTTTTTTTGTTGAGCGATAAGTATTGAGTGTGGCTTATAACGTGTAGGTTATCTGTAATAAAGGTGTGCGCAGTTAATGGGTTGTTATTAAGGGGCGGGTTAAGTTCCTATAAAGGATTACGTATAGGTATCTGGTTGTAGTGTTTAAATATCGCTGAGTAGAAGTGGTAGTTGGTATGAGTCGTTGTTGTTCAGTCTTTTTTTTGTCGTGAAGGCAAGGTGTCTCTTAATGTGTGGGATGCAGGATTTCAATGGTTCTGGCTGTGTGCGTGCGGCTGGGTCCGGCAGTGCAGGGGCTTGATTTCAGTGCCGTGCAGGAAGGGAGGGGCGGATTCAGGATGGTTGCCGAGAGTGCTCCTACAGAGATGCGGGTTAAGTCTGCTGGATAAGAAGTTTTGCATAATGTTTTATGAGGGTGTGTTCATGTTGAATCGCTATTAATTATATCTTAGGCGTTGTGATGGAGACTTTTATATATGGGGCGTTTAATACGGCAAGCAGGTGGTGGTGGGCGCTTATTGCAGAGGGCTAGAATTGATCCGGTGATTCTGGACTTTGGTATGGGGTCGGCTCAGCCACTGTCGAAGTCTGTCAGGTTAAATGGTTTTGCGACCTGCTTGCGGCTAGAAGAGATTTATTGGGAGGTGCTGTCAGATATTTCCCAGTGTAACCATTGCTCAATTAATGCATTACTGTCGTATATCGATAGAGAGATTCATTTGCGTCACGGTGGTGTGAAGAATTTCAGCGGTCTGATTCGAGTGGTCTGTGTGATGCACCTGATGAAGGGCGGTCGCTCTGCCCGGGGCGTGCTGCCAGAACAGATGTGGGTAGGGTGATGTGCGGTGTTGGGCGTCATTAAGTGTTCAGTGGCTTGCAATCTTTCAATATTCAGGCTTTCTTTGAGGTGTTAAGGCTGCTCATGCGGCTGCATTGGCTCGATTTACCAGATATAATCTCGCGCTTTGCTGTGTGGCCCCTGACGGGTTGCCGCTAACGGATTGTCGAGACACGCCAATGCCCATGTACGATTACCAATGTGCTTCCTGTGGTCATCAGCTGGAAGCCATCCAAAAGATCAGTGACTCGCCACTGGTTGATTGTCCTGCCTGCCAGGCGCCTGAGCTGAAGAAACTGCTGTCCATGCCAGGCTTTCGCCTAAGCGGAACAGGCTGGTATGAAACAGACTTCAAGACGGGCGCGAAAAAGAATCTGGCAGGCGGCGACAAGTCCGACTGAGGTTGAGCGAAAGCCCTCTGAACACAAGCGGGATCTTGCAGTCACACCAGCACCGACGGTGCGCAAGACCTCCACCGAATTACGAATTACGAGAAGTGAAACCACTACCATGATGCGCAGCCATTATTGCGGCCAACTGAACGAAAGCCTGGAAGGCCAGGAAATTACCCTTTGCGGATGGGTTCATCGTCGCCGTGACCACGGTGGGGTGATTTTCCTCGATATCCGTGATCGTGATGGTCTGGCGCAGGTTGTGTTCGATCCGGATCGTGCTGAGACCTTCGCTGCTGCCGACCGCGTGCGCAGCGAGTACGTTGTCAAGGTGACCGGTAAGGTTCGCCTGCGTCCGGCCGGTGCTGTGAACGCCAACATGGCCTCGGGCATGATCGAAGTGCTGGGTTACGAGCTGGAAGTCCTGAACGAAGCTGAGACTCCGCCGTTCCCATTGAACGAATTCTCTGACGTTGGCGAAGAAACCCGCCTGCGTTATCGCTTTATCGACCTGCGTCGCCCAGAGATGCTCGACAAGCTGCGTCTGCGTTCGCGCATGACCACCAGCATTCGTCGCTACCTGGACGAAAACGGCTTCCTGGACGTTGAAACACCGATCCTGACCCGTGCCACCCCTGAAGGTGCGCGTGACTACCTGGTGCCAAGCCGTACCCACGCCGGTTCTTTCTTCGCCTTGCCGCAGTCGCCGCAACTGTTCAAACAGCTGCTGATGGTGGCCGGTTTCGACCGTTACTATCAGATCGCCAAGTGCTTCCGTGACGAAGACCTGCGTGCCGACCGTCAGCCTGAGTTCACTCAGATCGACATCGAGACCAGCTTCCTCGACGAAAAAGACATCATGGGCCTGACCGAAGGCATGATCCGCAACCTGTTCAAGGAAGTGCTGGATCTGGAGTTCGGTGAATTCCCGCACATGACCTTCGAAGAAGCCATGCGTCGCTACGGTTCCGACAAGCCAGACCTACGTAACCCGCTGGAACTGGTTGACGTTGCCGACCAGCTTAAAGAAGTGGATTTCAAGGTGTTCAGCGGCCCGGCCAACGACCCTAAATGCCGTATTGCCGCCCTGCGTGTGCCGGGTGCTGCGAGCATGCCGCGCAAGCAGATCGACGACTACACCAAGTTCGTTGGCATCTACGGTGCCAAAGGCCTGGCGTACATCAAGGTCAACGAGCGGGCTAAAGGTGTTGAAGGTCTGCAATCGCCGATCGTTAAAAACATCCCTGAAGCTAACCTCAATGTGATCCTGGATCGCGTTGGCGCAGTCGATGGCGACATCGTGTTCTTCGGTGCCGACAAGGCCAAGATCGTCAGCGAAGCGCTGGGCGCACTGCGGATCAAGGTGGGTAACGACCTGAACCTGCTGACTTGCGAGTGGGCGCCAATGTGGGTTGTCGACTTCCCGATGTTCGAAGAGAACGACGACGGCAGCTTCAGCGCCTTGCACCACCCGTTCACCGCACCAAAATGCTCGCCAGAAGAGCTGGAAGCCAACCCGGCTACCGCTCTGTCCCGCGCATACGACATGGTGTTGAACGGTACTGAGCTGGGTGGCGGTTCGATCCGTATCCATCGTAAAGAAATGCAGCAAGCGGTGTTCCGCCTGTTGGGCATTGATGAAGCAGAGCAAGAAGAGAAGTTCGGCTTCCTGCTCGACGCCCTGAAGTACGGCGCACCGCCGCACGGTGGCTTGGCATTCGGTCTTGACCGTCTGGTGATGCTGATGACTGGTGCTCAGTCGATTCGTGAAGTGATTGCCTTCCCGAAAACCCAGAGCGCTGCCTGTGTTATGACTCAGGCGCCAGGTCTGGTAGATGCCAAAGCGTTGCGCGAGCTGCACATTCGTTTGCGCGAACAGCCTAAGGCGGAGTAAGTCTGACCTTCAAAGGCGCATCTTCGGATGCGCCTTTGTCATTGGGTCGAGCATTTTTATTGCGGGGCCATGGCATGTGCTGAGGCCGGCAAGGTTTCATCAAGGATTCGGAGTGGGTTATGGCAGGTCATTCTAAGTGGGCGAACATCAAGCACCGCAAAGAGCGTCAGGATGCCAAAAAAGGCAAGATTTTCACCAAGTGGATTCGTGAACTGACCGTTGCTGCCCGTCAGGGCGGTGGCGATCCTGCTACGAACCCGCGTCTGCGACTGGCGCTGGACAAGGCGCTGGGCGCGAACATGAGCCGCGACATCATTGATCGGGCGATCGCGCGGGGTGCTGGCGCGGCTGAAACCGACGATATGGTCGAGCTGAGCTACGAAGGTTACGGCCCGGGCGGCGTGGCGGTGATGGTCGAATGCATGACCGACAACCGTAACCGTACGGCGGCTGCGGTGCGTCATGCGTTCAGCAAGTGCGGTGGCAACCTGGGCACGGATGGCTCGGTGGCCTATCTGTTCGAGCGCAAGGGGCAGATTTCCTTTGCAGCGGGCGTTGATGAAGATGCCTTGATGGAAGCTGCGATGGAAGCCGATGCCGATGACGTGGTGACCAACAGCGATGGCTCCATCGATGTCTTCACCTCGTTTTCGGGCTTTTACGCGGTTCGCAACGCCCTTGAGGCGGCGGGTTTTGCCCCGGCTGATGCAGAAATCGTGATGTTGCCCACCACCAGTGCCGAGCTGGATCTGGAGGGCGCTGAAAAAGTGCTTAAGCTGATCGACATGCTCGAAGACCTGGATGACGTGCAAAACGTCTACTCCAACGCTGAAATCCCGGATGCGGTGCTGGAACAGCTCGCCTGACCTGAACCCGTCTAACAGAGGCCGGAGGTGCAACGCCGCGATGATCGCGGCGCTGTGCACCTCCGGCTTCTGCCTTTAAGCTGTCCGGGTATGTGCCGGTGGGCGTCACTTCATAAGCTGCAGGCGTTATGACTCTTATTCTTGGTATTGACCCGGGTTCGCGAATCACCGGCTATGGCGTAGTGCAAGACACTGGGCGTGGCTGTGTGTACGTGGCCTCGGGGTGTATTCGTACAGGCGGCGGCGAACTGCATGAGCGTTTGCAGATTGTCTATCGTGGGGTGCGTGAGGTTATTCAGACCTACGGCCCGGTCACCATGGGCATTGAAAAAGTCTTTATGGCCCGCAATGCCGACTCGGCCTTGAAGCTGGGTCAGGCCAGAGGGGCTGCAATTGTCGCGGGTGCCGAAGAAAGCCTGGAGATTGCCGAATATTCTGCAACACAAATCAAGCAGGCTGTAGCGGGGACGGGCGGAGCGAATAAAGAGCAGGTGATGATGATGGTCATGCACTTGCTCAAGCTCACCACCAAACCACAGGTCGATGCTTCTGATGCGCTGGCGATTGCTTTGTGCCATGCGCACACCCGTTCCAGCCTGTTGCCTCATGGTTTGGGGGCGGCGCGCCGCCGTGGCGGGCGTTTGCGTCTCTGAAAAGGGCCTTCTAGCCTGATTAAACTTGCTAACAGGGCTGCACCTGCAATGATGCGGCTCTGTTGTTCTACTTGTCAGCCATTGATCTGGCCAGAGAAAAGGATCTGAACGTGATTGGACGCTTGCGTGGCACTCTGGCTGAAAAACAGCCGCCGCACTTGATTCTCGATGTAAACGGCTTGGGCTATGAGGTCGAAGTGCCCATGATCACGCTGTA
Source organism: Pseudomonas sp. FSL R10-1350 (assembly GCF_009600525.1). Lineage (NCBI taxonomy): Bacteria > Pseudomonadati > Pseudomonadota > Gammaproteobacteria > Pseudomonadales > Pseudomonadaceae > Pseudomonas > Pseudomonas sp. FSL R10-1350. Next base: position 134,475 of record NZ_WIVR01000005.1, on the reverse strand, counting down.
TCGTTTGCCTTCAATTGGTGAGCCGCTGACCCTGCACACGCACTTGGTGGTTCGCGAAGATGCGCAGTTGCTCTATGGTTTCAGTGGTAAGCGTGAGCGTGACTTCTTTCGTGAGCTGATCCGCCTGAATGGCGTCGGTCCCAAGCTCGCGCTGGCCTTGATGTCCAGTTTGGAGGTTGATGAGCTGGTGCGTTGCGTGCAGGCTCAGGACACCTCGGCCTTGACCAAGGTGCCGGGAGTCGGCAAAAAAACAGCCGAACGGTTACTGGTTGAACTCAAGGATCGCTTTAAGGCCTGGGAGCAAGTGCCGAGCATGTTTGCGTTGGTACCTAACCAGCCGGATGCACCGGTACCGGTGGCCAGTGCCGAGAGTGATGCAGTCAGCGCCTTGATCTCGCTGGGGTATAAACCTCAGGAGGCGAGCAAGGCGGTGTCAGCCATCAAAGACAAAACGTTGAGCAGTGAAGACATGATTCGCCGTGCCCTTAAGGGAATGATTTAAGTGATTGAAGCTGATCGTTTGATAACCGCCTCGAGTGGGCGCGACCGGGAAGACGTGCAGGATCGTGCGATTCGCCCTTTGAGCCTGGGGGATTACATTGGTCAGCCAGCTGTGCGTGAGCAGATGGAGCTGTTTATTCAAGCGGCTCGCGGGCGCGCAGAATCGCTGGACCACACGCTGATCTTTGGCCCGCCCGGTTTGGGCAAAACCACGTTGGCCAACATCATTGCCCAGGAAATGGGCGTGTCGATCAAGAGCACCTCGGGCCCTGTGCTTGAACGGCCCGGTGATCTTGCTGCGTTGCTGACCAATCTTGAGCCCCACGACGTGCTGTTTATCGATGAAATTCATCGACTGTCGCCGATTGTGGAAGAGGTCTTGTACCCGGCCATGGAAGACTTTCAGCTCGACATCATGATCGGTGAAGGGCCGGCTGCGCGCTCGATCAAACTTGATTTGCCGCCCTTTACCCTGGTGGGCGCGACGACCCGTGCCGGGATGCTGACCAACCCATTGCGCGATCGTTTCGGGATTGTTCAGCGGCTAGAGTTCTATAGTACGGATGACCTGGCAACGATCGTCAGCCGTTCGGCCAGCATTTTTGGTTTGCCGCTTGATCCGGAAGGCGCTTTTGAAATTGCTCGTCGGGCGCGGGGTACGCCGCGTATCGCCAATCGTCTGCTGCGCCGGGTGCGTGATTTCGCCGAAGTGCGCGCCAAGGGGCACATCACCAAGGCGGTAGCAGACCTGGCGCTCAATCTGCTGGACGTAGATGAGCATGGTTTCGATCATCAGGACCGGCGTTTGCTGCTGACCATGATCGAGAAGTTCGATGGTGGGCCGGTGGGTATCGATAACCTTGCCGCCGCCATCAGCGAAGAGCGTCACACCATTGAGGATGTGCTGGAGCCGTACCTGATTCAGCAGGGCTACATCATGCGTACGCCTCGGGGTCGAGTGGTGACGCGACATGCTTATTTACACTTTGGTCTGAACATTCCGTCACGACTGGGCGAAACCCCCGCTGTGGATGGTTTTTTGAACGCTGTGGATGATTAATTAAGCGATCCGCAGCTGATTTTTTTGCGCTTTTTGCTGTCTCAAGGGCTGGCGCTAAAAAACTTGGGTATTAAAGTCTAAGAAGCGTAAAAAACAGTGGTTTGGCGGATTGGCAACCTGAGGAGTAAGCACTAGAGTATGCGCGCGCAAAACAGGCTTGAGCCGTTCGCACATCGCTGTCGCGTTTATTACGAAGACACCGATGCGGGTGGCGTCGTGTATTACGTAAATTATCTTAAGTTTATGGAGCGGGCTCGAACCGAAAGGCTGCGGGAGCTGGGCTTTGCCCAATCCGCGCTGGCAGGCGAGAACCTGTTATTTGTCGTGCATTCCAGCGAGGCGCGTTACCACGCACCGGCGCGACTGGACGACGAACTGTTGATCAGCGCACAAGTAACAGAACTCAACCGTGCGAGCCTGCGTTTCAAGCAGCAGGTCTGGCGGGCTGCGGATACAACCTTGCTCTGTGAAGGGCAGTTTTTGGTGGCCTGTGTGCGCGCCGATAGTTTTAAACCCCGGGCCATTCCCGAAGCTTTACGTACGGCCTTTGCCGACGTAAGCGGCGCGGGTAAACATTTAGAGCAGGAGATAAAGCGTGGAAGCTAACGTCGTCGACCATTCCTCCATGTGGAGTTTGGTCAGCAATGCCAGCATTGTGGTGCAGTTGGTAATGTTGACCTTGCTGGCTGCATCGGTTACCTCGTGGATTATGATTTTTCAGCGCAGCACCATGCTGCGTGCCGGTCGACGTGCCCTGGACAGCTTTGAGGAGCGTTTCTGGTCGGGCATCGATTTGTCAAAACTGTATCGTCAGGCGGGCAGCAACCCGGACCCTGATTCTGGCGTTGAACAAATCTTCCGCGCCGGTTTCAAAGAGTTCTCGCGTTTGCGTCAACAGCCGGGCGTTGACCCGGAAGCCGTCATGGAAGGCGTTGCGCGTGCCATGCGTGTAGCGATTTCGCGCGAAGAAGAAAAACTGGAGCAAAGCCTGCCATTTCTGGCAACCGTTGGTTCGGTCAGCCCGTACATCGGTCTGTTCGGTACCGTGTGGGGCATCATGAACTCCTTCCGTGGTCTGGCGACTGCCCAGCAAGCGACCCTGGCGACCGTTGCACCGGGTATTGCTGAAGCATTGGTTGCAACCGCGATTGGTCTGTTTGCTGCCATCCCGGCTGTTATTGCTTACAACCGCTTTGCTGCACGTAGCGAAACGCTGATCAGCCGCTACTACACCTTCGCCGATGAATTCCAGGCGATCCTGCACCGTAAAGTGCACACCAGCGAAGAATAAGCAGGTAATTCCCAATGGCTTTAATCGCTCGAGCTCGCAAGAAGCGCAAGCCGGTTGCCGAAATGAACGTAGTGCCATACATCGACGTGATGCTGGTGCTGCTGGTGATTTTCATGGTGACCGCACCGATGCTCAACCAGGGTGTGAAAGTTGATTTGCCTAAGGTCTCCAGCGAGGCCTTGCCGCAAGACAACAACACTCAGGTTCTGACAATTTCGATCAAGGCTGACAAGACCTATTACTGGAACCTTGGCAGTGAAGTTGACACCGATAAACAAATGGACAAGGCGATGACCTTGCCTCAGATGACTGACGCGGTGACCAAGATCATTCGCGCGGGCAACGAGGGCGGCAAGCAGACCCAAGTCTTTATTCGCGGTGACAAAACCGTGGATTACGGCGCTGTAATGGGTGCCATGGGTGGCCTGCAAAAAGCTGGGGTCGGTAACGTTGGCTTGATTACCGAGGCTCCCTGATGCGCGACCAGCGGGAGCCGTCCGCCTCTGAAAATTATTTTTGGCCTACCGTCTGGGCTGTAGGGCTGCACGTCCTGATTTTCGGCATGCTGTTCGCCAGCTTTGCCATGACGCCAGAATTGCCGCCCGCAAAACCCATTGTTCAAGCTACTTTGTATCAACTGAAGTCAAAAAGTCAGGCGACGACTCAAACCAATCAGAAGATTGCGGGTGAGGCAAAAAAATCGGCTGCGCGTCAGACTGAAGTCGAACAGATGGAGCAGAAGAAGGTTGAACAGGAAGCTGTAAAAGCCGCGGAACAAAAGAAACAAGAGGTTGCCGAGAAGGCAGCTGAAGCGAAGAAAGCAGACGAAGCCAAAAAAGCGGACGAAGCGAAGAAGGCGGACGAGGCTAAAAAAGCCGACGAAGCCAAGAAGGCCGATGACGCGAAGAAAGCCGACGATGCCAAAAAGGCAGCGGACGCTAAAAAGGCTGAAGAGAAAAAGCTGGCTGATATCGCTAAAAAGAAAGCAGACGACGAGGCTAAAAAAGCCGCTGAAGAAGAGGCCAAGAAACAGGCCGCTGAAGACGCGAAGAAGAAAGCCGCTGAGGATGCCAAGAAAAAAGCGGCTGAGGACGCCAAGAAAAAGGCTGCCGCAGACGACGCGAAGAAGAAAGCTGCTGAAGATGCCAAGAAGAAAGCCACTGCTGAAGCGGCCAAGAAAAAGGCTGTAGAAGCAGCGCGTAAATCTGCCGAAGAGAAAAAGGCCCAGGCCTTGGCGGATTTGCTTTCTGATACGCCGCAACGCCAGCAGGCGTTGGCAGACGAGCAGGGTGATGAGGTCGCCGGTAACTTTGATGACCTGATTCGCTCTCGCGCTGCAGAAGGTTGGGCGCGTCCACCTTCGGCCCGTAAGAACATGAAGGTTGTGCTGCAAATTGGCATGTTGCCAGATGGCACGGTAACGTCGGTGACGGTTGCCAAGTCCAGTGGTGATGGTCCGTTTGACAGTTCGGCTGTGGCAGCGGTCAAAAACATTGGCCGTTTAACGGAAATGCAAGGCTTGAAGCCTAGCGATTTTAATCCTTACCGATCATTCAAGATGACATTCACACCTGAGGATCTAGCCTTGTGATTAAATTTTTTCGAGGACTGCTCGTCATCGTCTGCTGCATGGCAGGGATGGCTGTAGCTGAAGAAAAGAACATCCTGGTTACCAGCGGTAGCGACCGGGCAACACCTATTGCAGTCGTGCCGTTCGGCTGGCAGGGCGGTACCGTCCTGCCTGACGACATCGCTGAAATTGTGGGTAACGACCTGCGTAACTCGGGTTACTACTCACCGATTCCAAAGCAGAACATGATCAGCCAGCCGACCCAGGCCAGCGAAGTCATCTTCCGTGACTGGAAGGCGCTGGGCGCACAGTACGTGATGGTCGGTAATATCGTGCCAGCGGGCGGTCGCCTGCAGGTGCAATATGCCTTGTTCAACGTGTCGACCGAGCAACCGGTGTTGACCGGCAGCGTGTCGGGCACCACTGAGCAACTGCGCGACATGGCGCACTACATTTCTGACCAGTCGTTTGAAAAACTGACCGGCATCAGAGGTGCATTTTCGACCCGTCTGCTCTACGTGACGGCCGAGCGCGCCAGTGTCAACAACACCCGCTACACCCTGCAGCGCTCCGACTACGATGGCGCGCGTGCGGTGACCCTGCTGCAATCGCGCGAGCCGATCCTGTCGCCACGCTTTGCACCGGATGGCAAGCGCATCGCTTATGTATCGTTCGAGCAGAAGCGTCCGCGCATCTTCGTTCAGAACATCGATACCGGCCATCGTGAGCAAGTCACCAACTTTGAAGGCCTGAACGGTGCGCCAGCCTGGTCGCCGGATGGTTCGAAGCTGGCGTTTGTACTGTCTAAAGACGGCAACCCGGACATCTACGTGATGAACATGGCCTCGCGCCAGATCACCCGCGTGACCAACGGTCCTGGTATCAACACCGAGCCGTTCTGGGGCAAGGATGGTTCGACCATCTACTTCACGTCTGACCGTGGTGGTAAGCCACAAGTCTACAAAACCACGATCGGTAGTGGTGCAGCGCAGCGCGTGACCTTTATCGGTAACTACAACGCCAACCCTAAGCTGTCGGCGGATGAAAAGACCTTGGTCATGATTCATCGTCAGGACGGATTTACTAATTTCCGTGTTGCGGCTCAAGATTTGGAAAGAGGAAGTGTAAAAATCCTCACAGATACTAACCTTGATGAGTCAGCTACTGTTGCGCCCAACGGCACCATGGTAATCTACGCCACCCGCCAGCAGGGCCGGGGAGTCTTGATGCTCGTGTCCATCAATGGACGCGTAAGGCTCCCTCTTCCTACCGCTCAAGGCGAAGTCAGAGAACCTTCCTGGTCCCCTTACCTGAACTGACGTGGTGATAGATTCAAGTTGCACATAACACTTGGGGTTCATTAGGAGTTTTACGATGGAAATGCTGAAGTTTGGTAAATTCGCTGCGCTGGCACTGGCCATGGCTGTAGCTGTAGGTTGCTCGTCCAAAGGCGGCGACAATGCCGGTGAAGGCGCTGCTGTTGATCCAAACGCTGGTTACGGCGCAAACACAGGCGCTGTTGATGGCTCCCTGAGCGAAGAAGCTGCTCTGCGTGCCATTACTGTTTTCTACTTCGAATATGATTCTTCGGACCTGAAACCAGAAGCAATGCGCGCTCTGGACGTTCACGCTAAAGACCTGAAAGCTAGCGGCGCTCGCGTCGTTCTGGAAGGTAACACTGACGCCCGTGGTACTCGTGAGTACAACATGGCACTGGGCGAGCGTCGTGCGAAAGCCGTTCAACGCTACCTGGTACTGCAAGGTGTTTCTCCAGCACAACTGGAGCTGGTGTCCTACGGTAAAGAGCGTCCAGTTGCTACTGGCAACGACGAACAGTCGTGGGCTCAGAACCGTCGCGTCGAACTGCGTAAGTAATTCGTCATGCGAACGTGCCGCCGTGCTGTAACTATTCTGACTCTCAGCCTCATGCCGCTAGCGGCATGGGCTGCGGTTCCTGTGGTCGATGACAACTCTGGCAATAGCGGGGGGAGTTATCCATCACCGGGTTATGGTGCGAGCGGCGCCTATGCCGGGGGAGGGGTTTCGACCCCTGTCTCGGCACAGGGCGAGCTGTTCAACCAACTGCAACAAATGCAGGATCAGATCTCACGCCAACAGGGTGTGATCGAAGTTTTGCAAAATGATATTTCACGCATGAAGCAAGAAAGCCTGGAGCGATACCAGGAACTTGATCGGCGTATTGGTACGGGCGCTCCTGCAGCTGCCGCACCTGATAATTCTGCTGCCGGTGGTGCTGCTGCCGCCGGTAATACTGCAGCGCCTGCACCTCAGGCTGCTGCCAGCTCGGAACCGGGTGATCCAGCGAAAGAAAAGCTCTACTACGATGCTGCTTTCGACTTGATCAAAGCCAAGGATTTCGACAAAGCCAGTCAGGCCTTTGCGGCCTTTCTGCGCAAATACCCAAACAGCCAATACGCGGGCAATGCTCAGTACTGGTTGGGTGAAGTGAGCTTGGCCAAAGGCGACCTGCAAGGTGCTGGTCAGGCCTTCGCCAAAGTGAGCCAGCTATATCCCAAGCACGCCAAAGTGCCGGATTCGCTCTACAAGCTGGCTGACGTAGAGCGCCGTCTGGGCCATACCGACAAAGTAAAAGGCATCTTGCAACAGGTTGTTGCACAGTATCCTGGCACGTCGGCGGCACAGTTGGCCCAGCGCGATTTGCAGCGCATGTAAGCCATACGAAGCTTTCATCGAGAAACCCGCGCTTGTCGCGGGTTTTTTCGTTAGAATCCACGCCCTTTTATGAAATACGCTCTTCTGAGTCCTGCGAGTGCAGATTCTTTAGAGTGCCTGACGGAGGCGGACAGCCTGTTTAGCTGTTACGCCCGTGGCGGATATGCAAGACACATTGAGAATTACCGAAGTTTTTTACTCTTTGCAGGGTGAAACGCGAACGGCTGGCCTGCCCACCGTTTTTGTACGTCTAACGGGCTGCCCATTGCGCTGCCAGTATTGCGACAGTGCCTACGCCTTCAGTGGCGGCACCGTGCGCTCCCTCGACAGCATTCTTGAGCAAGTGGCCGATTTTCGTCCGCGCTACGTGTGTGTGACGGGTGGCGAGCCCTTGGCGCAGCCTAATGCCATTCCATTGCTTAAGCAGCTTTGCGACGCGGGTTACGACGTCTCGATCGAGACCAGTGGTGCGCTGGATATTTCGGCTGTCGACCCACGCGTCAGTCGTGTGCTCGACCTGAAAACCCCTGGCTCCAAAGAGTCCCATCGCAACCTCTACGAAAACATTGCGTTGTTGACGCCGCACGATCAGGTCAAGTTCGTGATCTGCTCGCGCGAGGACTACGACTGGGCAGTGTCCAAGCTGATTGAATACGGTTTGGAGCGACGCGCCGGTGAAGTGCTGTTTTCGCCGAGCCATCACGATCTGGCGGCCCGTGACCTGGCCGACTGGATTGTCGCGGACAACTTGCCTGTACGTTTGCAAATGCAACTGCACAAATATCTTTGGAATGACGAGCCGGGGCGCTGAAATGACTGAACACACTGCTGTCACTGAAAAAAGAGCGGTAATTTTGCTGTCCGGCGGCCTCGACTCGGCCACCGTGGTGGCCATGGCTCGCGCTGAAGGTTATCGCTGCTACACCATGAGCTTTGATTACGGCCAGCGCCATCGCGCCGAGCTCGACGCTGCAGCACGTGTTGCTCGCGACCTGGGCGCGGTTGAGCACAAAGTCATTGGCTTGAACCTGGACGGTATTGGCGGCTCAGCCCTGACCGACAGCTCCATTGATGTACCCGAAGCACCCAGCGAAGGCATCCCGGTAACCTACGTGCCGGCTCGTAACACCGTATTCCTGTCATTGGCCTTGGGTTGGGCAGAAGTGCTGCAAGCGCGGGACATCTTCATTGGCGTCAATGCCGTGGACTATTCCGGCTACCCGGACTGCCGTCCGGAGTTCGTAGAAGCCTTCGAAGCCATGGCCAACCTGGCGACCAAAGCCGGTGTTGAGGGGCAGGGCTTTCGCATCAAAGCGCCCCTGCAAAACATGAGCAAGGCGCAGATCGTCCAGGCGGGAATCAAGCTCGGCGTGGATTATTCACTCACCGTATCCTGCTACCAGGCCGACGCCCAAGGCCAAGCCTGCGGTAAATGCGACAGCTGCCGCCTGCGTGCAGAAGGCTTTCAAGCGGCCGGCGTTTCGGACCCAACACGTTACTTTTGATTTATTTCACATTTATTTTTAACAAGGTGTTGAATTCTCGTTAAAAATCAGTATTATACGCACCACAACGAAGCGGGTCGTTAGCTCAGTTGGTAGAGCAGTTGGCTTTTAACCAATTGGTCGTAGGTTCGAATCCCACACGACCCACCATATGCAACATCAAAACAGCCGGTACGCACCTCAGGGTCTACCGGCTTTTTTGTGCCTGAAATTCGGTGGGACGCGCAGACTGAAAGGCAAGAAGTTCACCATGCACTTGCTGACATGCAGCCGTCTTAGGGCGAACAGTAGTTTCGCGCCGGGGTGATGTCAATCTGCAGTAGCCCACTGGCGGTGCCATTTGATCAAAATACGAAGTGTCTGTCGGACGACGTTCCTTGCTAGGTAGGAATGTTCGTATATCAATAGTGTTGCTGTCAGTTGAACGTATTTGAAAAAGGCTCCGCATCGATCAGCCACTGACATGAACCTTGTACGCGTTAGCCCCAATCATAATTTTTTATACAGCCACGCGTGATCATGAGGGCGAAGAGGGTTGAGGGTTCTGAACCATCGTCTCTATTGGAGGGTGGTGGCAAGTTCAGGTCTTGCCACCAGGTCCCAGGGCCATCCCACGACAGTTCGTGGCTCAGCCCTGTGCCGACGGGAAGGATTGCTTGGTCCAGCGAATAGCGTTCTGACGGTAAGCGTTCAACCTGTGTCAGCAGCTTTGAGCCTGTAGCCGGTTGATGCTGCAACTGACACGTCTCGACCACAATGCATTCAACGTCTTTGTCGTCGGATAGCTCTGGCGTTTGCTCTATCAAAAGAGCGGGTGGCTGCGCCTCAGGCGTAGGGGGGGAGATAACAGCAGGAGCAGGCGGCATTTGCTCATCGACACGCCGTTCAAAGGTAATCGCACCTTGCGACACGCTCCGCTCGTGCAGTACAGCTCTCATCAACTCGTAATCAGTTTCGATGTAGCCCAGCGTCGTGGCGATATTGGAGTGATTGAGCAGGCTCTTGGTTATGTGGATGTTGCGCTCAGGGTGACGCATCAAGTCTGTAGCAATGGTGTGTCTGAACCGGTGGGGAGTCATGCGGACCCCGAACTTGGCTATCAACTTGCGATACATGCCCTCGACTTGATCGGTGTTCATGACCACTGCGCGGTAGTGGATCGAAAAGCGGTTAACGTTAAACAGTTGATCCTTGGGTTTCATGCCGATGCTGTTGGCTGAATCCAGCAGCCGCCTCAAGTGGGGGGCAAGACCAGGACAGATCGGTATGGAGAACTCACGGTGAGTTTTCTCGGTGTCTGCCTGCACCCGGATCAAGCCTTTGGCCCAATCGATATCTTGATAGCGCAAGCTAAGCAGCGCATTCAGGCGGATGCCTGTGTAATAAAACATCTCGAAAACTGCGAGCCAGAACCAGGCAGGCGTAATTTGGCTGCGCTTATGGGTGCTGTGTTCTTCGGCAACCATAGACTTGAGCCATTCACGGGCGCGTTGTATGGCTTCGCGATCGACCGTTTTGCTGGGCCGTCTTGGCGGAATGACGGCAGTTTTTCTGAATGGGTTGGTCGAGGTGCACGTCAGGGTTCCCTGCTCGAGAGCAAAGCCCCAGACCGTGCGCAGGTGGTTTGAGTAGGTGTTCCAGCTCTGTTTCGACAGGCCTCGGTCCAGTAACTTTTTACGCCATGCCAGTACGGAGCGGTTATCAATTGAGTCAACCGTGACCGTTTGGCCGAAGTGTCGGAGCAAGGCCCGGGTGGCCGATAAATACATCACCCCTGTTGCAGCTCTCAGGTCGTGAGTTAAAAGGTAATCCTGTGTCAGCTCTTGTGGCGTATTCATGCAGCCCCCTCTGCAGAGTCGTTAACAAGGCTGAGGCTCACATTGTCGAAAGGGATTTCACTGAACAGTAGGGAAGGGTTGTTTAGCAGATAACCGCGAAGCTTTTTACTGCTGCGCGGACCCACGACATTAACCGTCCAGATGTTGAGACTGTTTTGTGTTTTGCGATGCAGCTTGAGCTTCTCAAAGCCGCGCTGAACCAGTTGCCAGGCATTCAGCTCCTGCGCTTTTGCCTGAGCCTCCAGAGCCGGGAACTCCTGCACAAACCGTTTGAAAATCCCCGGCGTAACCAGCATTGCCGTGCCCGATACGGTATGCACCAGTGCCTTGGCATCATTGATGATCAGCTTTCTGGAATGCACACCCTCTTTGAGCCAATCAATAAAGGCCTGGCCAAGCTGAGTCTTCTGGATGGCGGCCGCGTCTGCGACTTCAGTCGTTTGTGCATCCGGAGCGAGAGCAACAGAGTCGTTTTCTGCTTCAGACGTAACAGGATCTGATGTTGGCGGTAGAGCTTGTGCGTCGCCTCCCAGCAGTGCCATGAGAGCGTCTAAATCGTCAGGGGGCGCAGCAGTAGGGCTGCAGAAATCGGGCAGCGGCACTGCAGAGGCGGGCGGGTTGGGTTCTGTCTTGCTGAGTGCCAAAGCCGGCAGGTTGTGTTTGACGCTGCTTTCGTTGCTCGCAACCTCTTCGATCGACGTGTCGGTCTCAACCTCCAGCGTGCCGAAGTAGACCGGTGGCCGGTCACCTGGATCGCTCCATATCAGCGTCGGTGAGAGCTTGAGCAAGGTGAAGGTGTTGCGCCAACCCTTGCTGTTGTCGATCGTGGCCTTCCAGATGGCTTTGTCTTGCGCGTTGGTCTGGATGACCCCTTGGTCCTGAAGCATGTTGAAAAACGGCGCGTTTGAGGTGGGTACGCCTTCAATGCCTTGAGTCAGCAGATAGGCTCGAAGCTGGTCTGAAACAGGTTTGCTGACCAGCCATAAGGCGTCTTGAGTCAACCAGCCATCCGATGGCCCGTCAGGCTGATTGAGCTTGTAGGTCTCGCGTACCAGGTAACGCAGTCCATCAGCCAGTTGCCGTTGCAACGACTGCTTGGGAGCATCCAGTGCGCGCGCAGGATTGCCTCCCAGCTCTTGCGCGACTGAAGCTTGATCGGCCTTGACCACGATCTCACCCAAAATACCGGCGTGTTCGTACTGCCCCGACAGGATAAAAATCAATTGCGACCACGCTTCAGGAAAACCGCTGAGCCAGTCCAGGATGTTTGGGGTGAGAATCTGCGCGTAGATCAATGCCGCGGCTGCGCCGTGCAAGTGATAGTTACGCCCCTTCACATGGCGAAATCGGTAGGGCTGGGTAATTGGCCCGTGCCAAGGGTACCAGGTTGCTCCGTCCTCGAGCTCGACATGCAGGTCGACCGCAATTTTGCCGAGGTCGTGAATGAGTGCCCCGTAGGCAGCCGCGGCTGTCCAGGCTTCGGCTTGCGCGGATTGCGACTCCGGTGGTGCGCCAATGGGCAGCAAGTAGGTCTGTCGAATCTTCAAGGCATAGGCGACGATCTCCAACCCGTGATCGAGCATGCCGCCAGGATAAGCATGGTGATGGTTTTGCGATGCAGGGAGTTGCTGGACCAGCTCGGCGTAACGCTCCAGTGGTTGCCGGTAGAGTTCGACAAACTGTTGGCGGGACAGCGAAGCGCGTTGCCAGATGTTCTCCAGCAGCTTTTGCCGGCGCGCTGGTGCAAGCAGTGCTTGGCTGGACGCGGGTTGCCATAAACCATTCTGGGGAGTGGTCTGTTCGTGTGGGATTTTTCTGCATCGAAAGAAAGAAAGCATGGCCAACTCCACTATTAATCATGGGCGGGCTTTTCCTCTATCTGATGGACGTTGCTCAATTAGAAATCAATATTGGCAGCCGATCACATTTCGAGGGGCAACATGCCATTACGTCCCATGCTGAACAGATATTGGTGTGCCTAAATATTTCCAGATAGAGGCTGCTTCTCGGTTTGGCGTCGGGAGGTTCAGTTTCAGCTGTGGGGGATTTAAATCCCCGTGGTAGATGCGTTGGAGGCAGAGTGCCTTTTCGCACTTCAAGCCCTTTCGGGTAGGGCTTTTACCCTTGGGAACCTTTCCATTGGCTTTGAACAGCCATTTAACCTTTTGGGCCATTTGGGCCGGGCTTGCAAAAGCATCTCTCCCGGCGGATAGGTAATTTCAAATACCTCCAGAAGAAGTGTCATCGGAGAAGCTTTAATGGCTACATATTCCTCCAAAAGCTTTGCAGGTCGCTTAGGCTATGGCTTAGGGCGGGGTGTGCACTTTTTACTGGTTGATGAGAATTTGGTGCTTCGATGGATCAAAAGAACTGCTTTGGCTGCGTTACTTATCATTTTCATTGCTTATGCGGCCAATGTAATTATGGGCGCAGCGATCACCGTCGGATTATTGTTTTTGGGTGTCTCGCTGCTGGCTAAGTTGGGTGATTCAGGGCTGCCCGATGATTATGAAAATTCTCAGCCTTCAGAATCTAAAATTCTTTGGGGTACGAATGGTTCAGACGGTCAATGGCATGGTGAAGAGTTAGATAATGATCCACACTCTCAAGCAAATATTCATAACTCACTTTTTCACGAATCCGACTTCAATATGAATGAAAAAGATTGAAAGTTGCTAGTAGTCGACTTGTTTTTTTACTCTTTACCCGACGCAATTGATTTAATTCCTTTTTGGGTAAGTCCTCCTGCAGCTCCACCCGCTTGTTGAATGGATCTACTGCCATCAGTCAAGCCTGAGAGAGCGTTACCTGCGCTAATACCTGCCCAGCCCAAAGCTCCCATCCAAAACATCGGCAAGATGATAAACATCGCCCCCATTACAAAATTCAAAATAGCATCTTGAGTAGCAGTATTTAACCCCATCACCGGGTTAAAGCTTAGCTGTGGTGATCCAGAGCCATAGAGTGCATCCATAATTGTGCTGTCTACCCAGCGTGCTAACTGGAACCAGAAGTCGACGAAGATTAGCGCGAAGAAAATCACGGACGTCGTCATCGCAACTTTGAGTTGATAAGCACCGACAATAAGAACCAACGGAATGCATATCACCATGGCCATCTTCAAGAACGCCATGACCATTGGCAAAGCCTGGCGAACCATATCCATCGCCGGGAAGTACCCCAGAGAACCTATTGCAACTCCGAACGTACCTGCGGACCTGGCCATGCCGTTCCAAATAGTCCCATCAATCTGTCCACCGTAATCCGAGTACACACTGCCCTGAACTTGATTTGAAGGGGAGACCAATTGACGCACGAAAGACTCGTTGATTTGTTCAGGCGACATCCACTTCGCCCACCCGATTAGTTGCGTCAGAGTATCTGGGCCTATTTGATCCACCAGTCGGGCTTTCAAACCAGTCCCGCCGTCACTCCACCACTGATTACAGGTTGGGTAGCCACCACCTCCCGTAACCTGCGGCAACCCCGCATCTCGCGTGGGGTTGTAGGGCCAGGATGTTCTAGGGGTTTTGGAGTAGTCGGTGTCGTAGTACCCGGGGGTGTTTAGAAAGTAACGTGACCCAATCCAACTCAAGTCCGAGAAGGCCCCCATTTTGTCTTGCTCGGCTACCACTTCCGGGTTGCGCATAAACAGCCGAGCGCGAGAAGGGCCATAACAATCGTGAGTAAAATCGGCAACTTCCTGAGCCAGCAAGGGGTTGTTAATACGCGTGCGATCTACGTCCATCCGTAGTTGCCGTAGGTCTGTACCACAAGGAATAGCTGCGATAGCACCACTCGTCAAAGCCTTGGACAAGGCATGCATAAAGGCCCACCACAGAGGTATCTGAGCGGTTTTCCCGGCTAAAGAACTGAATGTTTTATTCCAGCCAGTCTCTGTCGGTGAAGGCAGGTTGTATTGGCATTGCTGGGACCTGCTTTGATCGAATGCCAACGAGTCGAAACTCACATTGACCGCTGGCACTCCGCACAGCGCTACAACGAAATAGCCGACGTAAATGTTAGTCTCGATCCGGGCTAAAGAGAGCACGCCTTTGTTACCCTCGTCAGCACCTTCCCCGCGTACCTTTAACCATTCTCGGATCACGATGATGCAGAAGGGCAGGGCAAACAACCCAGTGTCCGCGATCATTGCCCAGATGCCGTTGTTGATGATCCAGCCGACCAGCGTGAGGTAATACTCCAGGTAGTCATTGGTGTAGAGGGTCATAGTACATTCCCCGTCTTGAACACAAACTTGCTGACCTCAACCAGCAGAATCAACACCACTACCAGAAGCTCGATCTTGGAAAAGCGTTTGCGGTTTTTCAAACGCTCAGATTTCGGCTGATGAGCCTTGAGTTTGAGCCAGGCCACTATCATTACGGTGTAAATCATCATCCGCCATGTGAGGAGAGCCCAGTAGTGCTCTGTACGCCATTCTTCCCACTCGTGGGCGTCTTCAAACATACCCAATAAGGCCTGATTCAACAGTACCGCCAGTGCGGACACTGCCACCAAGAAGATCACGCCCAGGAGAAGCCCCCGAACTATGCGGCGGATTTTTGATGTTTTAGGCATAGCGACAGGGTTCTGAGCGTCATTCATTATCAATGCCTCACTGGATTCTGGACGGTGACTGCAATTGATTCAGCCGATCCGTTTCCGGATCACCCTCGAACACGCCCCGTGAGTTTTCGGTGCGTGCTTTGCTCCTGGCAATAATCGTCATCGGTGAGTTGTTGGCGAGCTGCTGACGCAGTTCGAGTTCGGTGCGCAGGTTGTCGATCTCTTCTTGCAAAGACGATTTCTGCTGATTGACGGCGTTCAGCGCCAGATCATTGATTGCGACGTTGGGTTCGCGGCTTCCGGCTAAAAGCGTTCGCTGCAGTACCAGCGCTTTTTCGAGTACTTCCGAGAAGGCGACCTCAGAGGCCAGTCGGCGAGCCAGCACGTCCTGGTCGCGCTCATCACGCAGCGCCACAATGACCCCGCGAGTGATGGGTATTGAATTGCTACTGGCGGCGTTGAGGTTCTCCACCGTCATACTTTTGGTGTTCGTGAGCAAGTCTTGAAGGGCTTTGAGCTTGGTGTCGTAGGTTTCTTGAATCAGCGGTGTCAGGCCTACACCTGCAGAGGTCACGGTTTTAGGGCAACTGTCACAGGTCTGTTGTTGCTGTTCCCCGAGAACACGAATGGCAAATGCGCTGGTTTCCTGAGGGGAAGACCAGACATTGCAGACCATGCCGTTGTTGCAGCTTTCTTTGCTGATTGAAGACGTGTCGTCGGCGGCGCGTTTGTTCAGCAGGTTGTACCCAGCCTTGGTTACATCCCCGACGATCTGAATCGGTTTCTGGCCGGAGCCGCCAGCTCGATTGCCTCCCACCCATGTCACACCGTCGTTGCCGCTTTTCTTCTCGACTTGCTCGACGGCCGAGACCGCATCGGTGTTGGACGTCATGGTCTGGGCCATCGCTTGACCCTCTGCAAGCTTGCCCCAGCCCATTTGATTGCCTGCGATGTCAGCCATCTTCTCGCCAATGGCGCGGCAGGTAGATTTGGATCGATCAAAGTCCAAGCGGGCCTGCAAGATGCCATTGGTGATCAAGTTGTACAGCGCCGGATTTGCCCGCTGAAGGATCAACGCCGGCAGCGAGGCCACCGCCCCTGTAGCGTTCTGCACCACTGTCGACATGATGTTTTGAAAACCGGCGGTAGCCCCGTTCAACTGGTTTTCGAGGGTGTTGGTCATGCTCATGTTTCCGCAGACCAGATTGTTGTTCCAGCCGCCACCCACCTGAATGCTCTGCATGTTGCCAGCACTGCCCATAGCGACCGCGCTGCCGCCTCCGATGCTGTAAAGCACCTCATCCCCGATCACGCTGCCTGAAGACGAAGCATTGATAGGGTCAGCACACCAGGCTGTCGCGCTGCAGAGGCTGTAAAGGGTTCCGGTCAACCAGGGAGTGATTTTCATGACATGCTCCGATCGCTGTTGGTCTGGATGCTCATTAAAAGTCCGTGCTCCCCAGGAAGGTCTGGCCGCGACGTTGGCAGCAGGCGTATGGACGCCAGAGCGCCCAGGCGTACCCACCGGCCTCGGCTTGAACCTGTGGTGTTGAATTCGGGAATACGGCACACGATTGACTGAGCGTCGGCGTCAACTCCTGCCACTTGCCGGTAGTGGCATCGCCCTCTATAAGCTCACCTGCAGGCCAATAGCCGTCGCGCGCAGAAGCTTGCATCGGCAGATAGACATGGACTTGCCCGGTACGCGTAGTGATGTCACCGGCGCGCTGTGCGATGACTGCCCCGGTCTTGTAATCATTGGTTTGCTGCAGAAACCCACTGCGGGGGTAAACGTTGCCCCACAGATTCGTGGCGGCCATGCTGCCGACTTCACGTCGACCGGGTATCAGCGCTTCTGGATAAACCGCCTCAGGGATCCCGTACCGCCAGGCAATAGGATCAAGCGTGCTCAAGAAATAGGGCACCCACGGCGCCGTCGCGCCTTGGCAGGCATACCCTGAAGCACTGGCAAACTCACTGAACACAGCACCGCCCGGGTGCCCGATCACATCCGCCTCTTTGAACTTGAGCGCCGCGTTCTCAGCAACATGATTGGTCGTCGCGTCATTGCCCGCCTGAGACAACGGAGTCGGCGTCCCCAAAGGCGACATCTCAATCCACGGGTTAGCCCCGGTATTGGAATACGCCGACACCACCGCATCTGGCACGTAATGCCGCACCTTAGTTGACGTCTTCACCTTGCAGCCAAACGCCGTGCACAGCAGCCAATAGCAAATGCCAACTATCTTGTACTCAAGGCACTGAGGCGACAGCGACGAGGCAATGATCGTTGCTGAAGTGATCGATGCCGAGGCGCTCAAGGGCAGGCTACAGATCAGAGCCAGCGATAGCGGGCGGAGCAGGTGGCGGTTCATCGCGGTTGGCCTTTGGCGTTGTTGATGAGGACCAAGGCTTTGGCTACATCCGGCTCGCCATAGACGACGTAGCGGCGGTCAACAACGACCGCAGGGATCTTGGTGATGCCTAGGCTCCAGGCATCGGCTAGGTCTTGTTGGGCTTTAGCGAGATCGATTTGTAAGCGTTTGCCGGAAGGGTTGTTGAGGCGGCTTTGCATTATTGCGGCGGCTTGGTATGGGTCTGAGGGGAGGGCCCGGGACAGCTCGGACTCGAGGTGTTGTTGCTGGTCTAAAAGAATGATTCGGGCTGGGCCGGGGGAGGTGATGGGGTGTGATTGGTCGGTGATGACCCAGGTTTGGGCTTGTGTGAATGTGGTTATGTAGAGAAAGGCGAGCGGCAGCACCACTTTAAGCGGTATGAGGGTGAGGGCTGGTTGGGTGGGCATGGTGCTGTACCTGAGATGGGCTCAGGTACATGGGACTTGAAGCAGTGAGTATGTGCAGTAGGAAAACGGTTTTTGGTTGGGATAGTTTTTTGCTTGAGGTGAGAGGGGGCCAATTTTTATGTGTGTTGTAGGTGATTTTTGGTTGGAAACAACTCTTGTGTGTTAATGGCTGATTTCGGCGAGATAGCGCACTTTGTATGAATCCAAGTGCCAACAGGATCTCTCAGACTTTCCTAGACCACATGGAAGCTCTCACTGCGAAGGCACCAGAATCGCCACACATCGATTCTCTCTGCGCCCTTTTGCGGTAGTGTTACTGGCGACAGGTCTAGTAGTGCTAAACCCCTACCCGATAATGTCACTGCGCTGCATCCCTTCTCCCACCAGCACATTAATGACGCCCTCTTGCTTGCGAATCCAATCAATAGGTAATAAGCATGTGATTCGCTAATAGATGGCCGTTGGATGCCTTTCGGCCAGGAAATCATGCTCCAGCCCTTGCATGTACTTTTTCAAAAATGACCAAGTTATTCGACTGACTTGGATAGACCTGCGGATGGCCACTTGCTACTGTTGGTCATACATCTGCCCGAAATCAAGGAATGAATCATGCCGAGCAAGCGTCCGAGCACTCAATCCCCCAAGCCAACATTAAAGCTCACCCGCTCAAGGGGCGATGCAAAGGCCAAGTTAGAAGAGCGAATCGAAAAAGGGTTAGAACTCAAACAACGGCAGGTTGACACTCGGGAATCTTATGAGACGCTGAGAACTGACTACAGTAAATGGGATTCGTTTAACGTAGAAATGCTAAAGCAAAGTTTTAATACTGACGAAATCGCAAAAAAAATATAGTTATAGGGGAATCGCAGCTCTTGCTTTAAGAGAGCCTTCACTGGGCGAAAAAATTGCTGATACAAATAAGGATATTGACAAAAAAATCCATCGCCTAGACTCGATTTCGGAGCGACTCGAGCTAATCCCTTTGGATGAAACCCTAAAAGATATAGGTCAACACTCGAAAGAATCATTTGATTTGAAAATATCCAAATCAAACAAGGTATTCGTAGTGCATGGCAGGGATGAAATATCGAAAACCAACCTAGAGGTTTTCTTACACGAAATAGGTCTCGAACCAATTGTATTACACCGACAGGCTGATGAAGGAATGACAGTCATTGAAAAGTTTGAAAAACATAGCGATGTTGGTTATGCCTTTATCCTACTCACCCCCGATGAAGTCGCCTATCTCGCTTCCGAAGACACACTGTCTGACGACGACCAAAACAAAGAATACCGTGCGCGCCCTAATGTGATATTTGAGTTTGGGTATTTTATAGGGAAACTTGGTAGATCCCGCGTATGTTGTCTTCACACAGGCCACACGACATTACCCAGCGACGTAAGCGGAATGGTGTATAAGCGCTTCGAAAAAAGCGTTGAAGAAATTGCATACAGTATAATAAAAGACCTGAAAGCTTCGGGCTATACCTTGTCGTGAGCATGTTAGAGGGTGAAGATATCATGGATGAGCCAGTATTAAAAATAACTCGAAACCTCAAAGTCGGTGCATTGGACGCTGAGGCTGATACAGAACTTCTTAATAAGTGCTTCATCGATAATGGCTACCTCAGCCAGATAATGGATGTTGATTCGCCAGCCTCAATCATTTTAGGGCGAACCGGCTCAGGCAAAAGCGCTCTGCTTTATAAGGTTGCAAAAACGGCACAGAAATTTGTAAAGCTTGATCCAAATGATATATCAGTCCGATTCTTAGAAAGCTCAGACATCATCCAGTTTTTTGATAGTCTTGGTGTCAGTCTTGATTTGTTCTATAGACTACTCTGGCGCCACGTGCTTACGGTGGAGTTCTTGAAGCTGCGGTACGATATCAAATCGGAAAGCGACAGCCGGAGCTTCATTGACGGTCTATTCAATACGTTCAGCCGTGATGTAACAAAAAAGAAGGCTGTTGAATACTTCAACGAATGGGGCAATAAATTTTGGTTAGACACTGACGAACATCTTAAAGAAATAACAAGGAAGTTAGAGTCCGATACAAAAAGCTCCATCGGGGTTAAATACTCCGGAATAGGTTTGAACTCGGCAAGCGTTTCCAGGCTGTCCGACCAAGAACGAATCGAGGTTTCTCAGCGTGCAAGCCAAGTAGTTAGTGGCCTTCAGATCAGAAAGCTAAATGAAGTCTTAGACCTGCTCGCTGAGCACTCATTTTCAGATCCTCAGAAAAAATTCTTTATCCTAATAGATCAGCTTGATGAGGAGTGGGCCGCAACCGAGACACGTGTACGATTTATACGGGCTCTAATTGAGGAAATAAAAACCTTTCGAAAAATACGGCAGGCAAAAATTATCGCCGCATTAAGGAAAGACCTTCTAGACCAAGTATTCGATAAGACCAGAGATTCAGGATTCCAACAGGAAAAGTACGAATCCTACCTGATGACACTAAAATGGTCAGTTGATGATCTCTCCAATCTAATCGAAACACGACTTAACGAAGTATTCAAAAGCCAGTATACAAGGCAACGAATAAAATTTACGGATTTATTCCCAAAACCTAGGAGAGGTGGTGGCCAGACCTCCATCGATTTTATTATTGAGAGAACTCTCAGGCGCCCTAGGGATACACTGCAGTTCGTCAATGAATGTTTTGCTATCGCTTATGAACGCGAAAGAATTTCTTGGCGCGCAATGCTAGCCGCTGAAGCTCAATACTCAGAAAAGAGATTGAAATCTCTCAAGGAAGAATGGGGTGACGTATTCCCAAGCTTCGAAGATACTGTAGAGATTCTTCGCAACATCAAGTCCACTTTTACGAGATCGATGATCAAAGACACAACCCTTGAAGATATTATGGTTAATCTTAGTGAGGGAGATTCACGCGACCCGTGCGTAGCCATTGTGCGCAAATACTACGAAACAAATAGCACGGTAAAAGAGTCTGAAATACAGACAATCATGCTTTCATGCCTGTATCGAGTCGGAGTCCTTGGGCTCAAGGTCAGTTCATCAGACACTTATATCTGGTCACACGTAGATCAATCCTCAGTAACCAAGGGGGAAATTAAGCGAGCAGAACATTTTAAAGTTCATAAGATGCTTCATCGTTCTCTAGATATAATTGCAGACCAGCATGATATATTTGACCCTGAAAGCATTGATTAATCTTGTTGAGATACGAAGGCTAGGGGGATGCAGCCCAACATGCAGATAGGAGTGCCTACCAGCGTTGAGCGTCCGTTTCTGGCCGATTGCTGCCTTTCACGAAAGGCTGCAATTGGCCATAGGCAGCCTCTCGAAGGTGTCTACAAGCTTAGGGCTATACAGCAGCTCTGAAATGAAGGATTAGAGAGCACATACCATTATGTGCTGCTCTGTCAGCAAAATTCTTTCGTTATCAGGTAGCACATTAACCGAGTGTGTCACTTTCCCCTCTGCTCTCAGAATTCCGATGTCCACCCTTATATTTCCGAAGCTCGTACTAGCGCAATACTAATTATGCTTGTTTAGTCAGACATATCTATCAAGCAGTTCACCTTGGCTCGCTCACGGTTTATCGTTTAAGTAAGTATTTATTTTTATTGACATACTTAGGCTTTTATCAGACTCTTTCGGTTGCGCGACTGCTTTGCATGGGCCATAATTTAAATTTTCTGCCTTCAGGCAGGGCATAGAAGTAGAGCACGGTCAGGGAGAGGGATATGAGATCAATTACGTGTGCATTATTAGATAAAAAAGTAAATTCTTTAAATATTCAGTTTGTAATTGATATTGGCAGCTATGCCGAGTTGGCTGGCAACATCATAGATAACAATCCATACCAGCGTAACAGGGTAAGTAAAAGCGGCAGCATTTATAATCTGCTGAAGGAAGATATTCTTAAAGAGTGCATAATTCCTCCTATTGTGTTGGCCTCCACATCTACATTAAGACCCGGCAGATCGCACGACGAACTTCTAGATGAGGTTCTAGAAGAAGTTGGAAATCTTAAGATTTTAGATGGCTTGCAAAGATCTCTTTCGATCATTGATGTATATAATAATAATCGAGAGCACTTTGATGGGCTTGATAAAAAGTACATGATCAGAGTCGAGGCTTATCTTTCTATTAGTGATAGTGGTATTCTATATAGGATGCTAACCCTGAATACCGGCCAGACTCCAATGACATTGCGCCACCAGTTGGAAATCTTGTTTTCTAAGTATATAGACGAAGGTGTCGACGGCGTAACAATTCTGCGAGAAGTTGACGATGCAGCTGTTACAACAATCAATGCTTATCGTTTCTCCGACTTGATCGAGGGCTATACTTCATTTTTAGAGCGAAATGAACTGCCAATTGACCGATTCGACATTCTTCAAACAGTTAGAACCATAAAATTTATTTCCGATGAAAGCGCCGAGAGAATAGAGTTTACAGATTTTGTGAACTCCTATCGTGCGCTATCGCTCGCCTTTGATAATCAATTTGCGGGCTGGCGATATCCAGAAGACGTAGATGAAGATTTGCGCACTAATGCCAATCCCTTTGGGCGCGAAGTTTACAAAATATTCAATAAAAGCCAGCCATTAACAGGGTTTGGTGCTGCAATAGCGGAATTGATGGGCTCAGGGGTAATCTCAGGCCTGAATGATATCGACGATTTAGTTCCACGCTTGGTTTTTGGTGATAATGATTTACTTCGATTAAACAAGTATTTGGACGATATTCGTGAAGAGTCAAAAAAGATTGGCAATGGCCAGCGAATTTACTTCAAACTATTCTTCAAGTATCTATTGGATCGCGACGGCAGCTCTTACTTAAACGTATCGGAGTCTTTGGAAAAGGCGAGAAATCGAGCTATTGCAGAGGTCTGATTGTCATGAATGACTTGATCGAGCTATCGGATGCTAATGTGCCGCCTGCTTATTTTCAGGATTCATTACCTGAAGTGCAGACAGAATATGGAGTGAGACTATATACGAAATCCGTGCCGGACGAGAAAGAGATCGCGGAGGTTTTTATATCAGCCAACCCTAAAGATGTTCGAATTGGATGGCTGATACCTGTGCTTTCTATAATATCTTCGGAGCATGATAAATATGAGAACAAGTATTTTAGAAAGCATGTATATGAAGCAATGAAAACGCTGCAAGGCCAAGTTCTTCCCGAAAGCATCTACGTATTAGTTTACAGTAAACGTATTTTAGAAAGCGTCGAAATCCACTGCGATGGAGAGTTGGCCTTAGCATTTTTGTTGTATGGCATATATCCATATTACGAAAAGTGCTCGCTAGCAGGCGTGGATTTTAAATTATCGATTACCTCGAAAATTGTTGTCCGCCAATGCTTCAACGGCGATCTAGCAGCGGGTTTCTTCAAGACGTTACTGGGCGAGGTTCTGCCTTCTGAACAAAACGGCTATGCTAGATTCATGTTTTTTTATCAGATATACGAGCTTGCCATGGAGCTCGTATTTTACAAGAAGGTAAATGAGCTTAAGATTCAGCGAAGCCATCTCGGCATTATAAGGAAGCGAATCGATGAGTATTCATCTGAAAGCAAGCTTATAGGATTGCTATATACAGAAATGCAGCGCGAAGAGAAAGACGCCAACTTATCCGCTGTCGCCAAACTAATATTCGAAGATGTAAAAGATGCCAGCTATTACACCGATACGATGAAGTCTGGCATGCTTTATGATATTAGAAATACGCTTGTGCATAGTTACTATAGATTCAATATTGGCGACAATCTTGTTTACTTAGCCTCATACCTTGAAGATGAAATTTTTTATGTGCTACGGTACCTTCATTCTATCGAGGGAATGAGAGGCGAAATCGAGAATAGCTACTTTGGGGGGGGCAGCCTAATCGGCTAAGCAAGCTCTGCACAAAGCAGACCTCCCTTGCAGGAAGTTTTCGGAGTGACTGCTTTTGGCCGATAGCAGCCTGTCACGAAGGGCGGCTCCCGGCCAGAAGCGGACACAAGCCGATTGCATTCGCCTCGGATTAGCCGGCAGCAAAGATTAGGCCCCCTTCTGCGCAAGCCCGGCGCCTGGGCGCTTCTTGAAAGGCGTTGGCGGTCCGATGTAGTTAGGCACAGACCATCTGCTAGATCGGTGGTTGCTTAGCAGTTTCGTGTTGCAAGGTAGTTCACGTTGGTCGCTCCTTAAAAGACCACTACACTTGAAAAAAGAAGCTCATGGAGGCGCTTCGAAAATTTATGCGAAAGAAAGCGCGAAATACCGGCGAAAAGAATCGAAATCAAGAGCGAGAAAGAAACCCCGCGAAAGAGGAGAAACGACGCGCCCTAGAAGAAGAACGCTCAGATGCGCAGCGTAAAAAAACAGCTGAGCTTCTTCGTAGTGGAAAACTAAAGATAAATAAAAAAAGCCAGAAAAGGAGTCTTTGGCATATTTGCCTCGCTGCATAATCCGCCGACTATTAGAAGAGAGGATGTCGTAATAGACGAATATACCTCCTTAAAAAGGAGCCAAAGCTATACCGGCTCGAGTGAGATAATGGCGGGCAAATAAAAAATTAATTGCCCCGAGAGTTGAGATCATATCAAATTTACAGCCATTCACCGATGTATCGAGAGCCGGTTTTACCCAGGTTAACGAGATTGCCATGCAAGCAATGACGTATGGATTTACTTTGGAACTTCGTCATCTAAAACTTTCTTGTCTCTTTACGAGCCTTTTCAGATAACAAACTTATATCTTCATTGGACATCAACAAAAGAATCAGTTTTCTATACTCTTCCAGAACATCCTCCAATTCGTTCAATTCTAGCTTAATTTTGGTAATATTCAAATCTTCGTTTTCTTGAAGGGTCAAAGTTTTCATCACGAGATCCCTCAGTGACTCGGGGCTTTCTTGGATTGGTAACACGGCCCTAAAAAACAAGCCTGCTCCCAAATTGAACAAACTGAAAACCCTTCCGCGCTTAGCACCTATAATTACGGCTATACGCTTTTGTGCTTGAGGATTTATAATGGCCAAGTCGCTTCGCCCAGAAATGTAATTTTGTATCTCCTGAAGTCTCGCGCCTTGCCGCCTAAGCACTGCATTCCACGTACTCAAACGCATATCTAATGCTTCGCTGCTTGCGATACTTATAAAATCAACTGGATCTGGAGGGGCAAAGTCTAATAATTTGCAACCATCCTCTTGCACATCCTTAATAATAAAATAAATTTTCAACAACTCTAAGTTGTTGTTGTTTTTTCTTGCCGTACTTGCGATTGCGTTAAAGGACTTTGCCGTATCAGCTAGAACTTTTACGATAGCAATTATCTCTTTGATCATTGTGCGCCTCGAACGTTTATAATGACTCCCCCCCCCCCCTAATTCCTGTTCGTCGTGCCAGAAGAGGTTGGCCAATCGGACACATATTTATTTGCCGCGAGCCTCATCGACTAATAGCTGGATATGAGAATCGAGTTGATACTCTGCATCGTTGATACTAGATCTGATCTCCTCGGTCTGATTCAGAAAGTCACAGTATTTTTTCAGTGCTATATGAGGATCCTTTTCAAGTTTTAGCGAATCCAGCCGCTTTAGCCAACCTGGAATTGGATCAGATTTAATGGGCCAAGGATAATTGGAAGAAATCCACTCAACATAATCATGAGTCGTGGATGTAGGTCCTCGGTTCTCAATAGCATATTTTTTACCTGCGTCGGTAAAAGCGAAAGGCCAAGCTTGGCAACTAATAACTATAGCGGTACGATCTTTTTGCTCGCTAAAAACGTTCTCAGTTAAGAAGTCTAAGCTGCTATTCGTGCGATCTATTACCTCCTTCATATCGCTATGAAGGTCTGAAATCATAGAGTCGCTCATAGTATCCGCTACTTGTCGGAGCCTTTCCCATGCAGCGTCGAAGGCGGACTTCGGCGCCATGAAACCTATTTTACCTAAGTACTTCGCAGCTCGATGGGAAACTCGATCTCTACTACCTGAAGACCAAACCATAGGGGAGTGATTGGCTAGAACCATACACGCATTTTTGAAATAAAAAAGAGCAAGAGAATGGAGTATTCCATCATGACGGAGGCCACGGTGATAGGCCGTATTCCTAAAGGAGTGAAGATATTGGATGCTGTTGCAGACTGCGTCAGACAGGAATTTTGTTGATCTAGCTAATTTGATTTTTGAATCAAAACGCTGACCAAGTGCGGCAGCTATTAGCTTCGGGTCGTTCCGAGGCTCTGATAATCGTCCCCTCATATCATTTTCATATGAGCGGTCTTTGGCATAGTTGTGAAGGGACAGCTCAACAACGTTATCGATCAGCATGAGCGCGAAACGATCAAAATTACGATCATGCATCGCTAGCTGGTCAAGGGCCAAATCCATTTGATCAATTTGGTCAGCGAAAAACTGCATCATTTTCGTATGCTGCCTGCAATAAGAAAGAATGGTGACAGCATAGCCCCAATAGGGAGCAACCGAAAAATCTCCGTGAATGAGGCAACTTTTGAGCTAGAGAGGCATTGGCATTAATGCCATTTTTTACGGGGATGCGGTGAGACTGCACATGTGAATGGCAGCTTTTGGCCTATACCGGCCTATCACCCAAACCATCCGCCACTTATCCCCACACCGCCAAAATCAACCCAGCCCCATCATTCCTAACATTCCCCACCTCTTTCCCAACCCGAAACCACTCAAACGCCTCAGTAGCCTGGCACCCGCCTAAAGCCAACTCCTCAGCCCTCCCAACATCCAAATCAGCCTCAACCCAGTCCCGCGCATACTCCGGCGCAAACACCAGCGGCCGCCGATCATGAATATCCACCATCCCCTGATCACTCGCTGCGGTGATGATCACAAAGCCATCCCCATCATGAGGTTCTAACCCCGGATGCACTTGTGCAAGCGCTGCAAAAAACATCGGCGCCTGGCTTTTCAAGCGTATGAAGTAGGGCTGTTTCATTTTCGGATCGTCCGGATCTTTGACCCACTCGTACCATCCATCTGCCATGACCAAAGCACGGCCATTGGGCCACAGTTGTTTGAAGAATTTACCGGTGGTGACGGTTTCTACGCGTGCGTTGATCGGATCCGGCCGTTTGCCTTTTGCCCAGAAGGGGGCCCAGCCCCAGTGCATGGGATCAATCCGTAACCCGTCTTCCACGCTATGAAGAATGTTGACGCGGGTACTGGGGGCGATGTTGTAGCGGCCAATGGGGTGGTTGTCATACCCGCTGACGATCTTTCTGTCGCTGGCCAATACGTCCAGGTAATCAGCGATGCCTCGGTACTGCACAAATCGTCCGCACATGGCGAGGGCCTCATGGCTGTAGCGACTGCAGGGAGCGTAGACGCATTAAACGGGATGTTCCTCTCGTCTAAATCTCATTCGGACGTATTGCTCAGATCTGTCCTACGCGGTTAACTGTATATTCATACAGTTAATGAAAGGCGCGCGTCATGAGCTTCACTCTTTTAGGTCCTCTCGTGGAGGGCGGAGTTCCTATACCGCTGTGTTTGTTCAAGATTCCGGCCGGGTTTCCGTCACCGGCGGCGGATCATATCGAGCAGGCGATTTCTTTGGATGAAGTGCTCAATGTGCGCGCACCGCATGTTTATCTGGCGTCTATCGATGGCGACAGCATGCAGGGGATCGGGATTTTTTCAGGGGATTTGGCGGTGATCGATCGCTCGGTCGAGCCCATTCATGGCCACATTGTGGTGGCGCTGCTCAACAACGACCCCATCTGCAAGCGCCTTTGTATGCGAGGCAAAGACATCATCCTTAAGTCCGAGAATTCCAAATACCCGGACCGGCACGTAATGGAAGGGGATGATCTGTCTATTTGGGGTGTGGTGACACACAGTGTGCGCAGTCATGGTCGCTAAGCCCAGTCCGGTTTTCGCGCTGATCGACTGCAACAGCTTCTATGCCAGTTGCGAGCGGGTGTTCAGGCCGGATTTGGCCAAAGTCCCCATCGTGGTGCTCAGCAATAACGATGGCTGTGTGATTGCCCGCAGTTATGACGCCAAGCCGTTTGTGAAAATGGGCGAGCCGTATTTTCAGATCAAGCAGCGGTTGGAGCAGCACGGCATTATTGCGTTCTCTTCGAACTATGCGCTGTATGGCGACATGAGCGAGCGGGTCATGAGCCTGATTGAGTCGATGGTGCCAGCGGCGGAGGTCTACAGCATTGATGAGTCGTTCGCCGACTTTACGGGCCTTCCGGACGCCACTGCGATGGGGCGGGCGTTGCGCGCCAGGATCCTTAAGTGCACGGGTATCCCTGTCGGGGTGGGGATCGGCCCCTCCAAGACGTTGGCCAAGCTGGCCAATCACACCGCCAAGCGCCTGCAGGCGCACACCGGCGGCGTGGTCAATCTGTGTGGGGACTTTGAGCGCGCCTGGGTGCTGCGAAATACGGCTGTATCTGAGGTCTGGGGAGTAGGGCGACGTATGACCGCGCACCTCGAAGGCATGGGCATCAAAACCGCGATGGACCTGTCCAAGGCTGATCCGTGGACGTTGCGCAAAAAATTCAGTGTGGTGATTGAGAAGACCGCTCGCGAACTGGCCGGCACGCCCTGCCTGGAACTCGATGAGCCGGACCCTCCCAAGCAGGAAATCTGTTGCAGCCGCATGTTCGGCAAAAGGCTGACTGAACTGGCGCCGATCAAAGAAGCCGTGGCCACCTACATGATGCGCGCGTCGGAAAAGCTGCGGGCGCAAAAATCCTACTGCAAGAAAGTCAGGGTCAGCATTCGCACCGGCATGTTCAATCCGGATGAAGCGAAGTACGCCAAGGGCGTGATCGTGACGCTGCCATACCCGACTGATGATGTTCGCCTGTTGACCAAGGCGGCGGTCGAAGCGCTCACCCATGTTTTTCAGCCCGGGTTCAAATACAGCAAGGCTGAGGTGTTGCTCATGGATCTACGGCAACCGGGCGAGTTCTCGGATGATCTGTTTGCGGTTAATCAGCCCGCAGAGGCGACCAGGGTGATGGCCGTTCTGGATCAAATTAACGCGCGATGGGGCCGGGGCACGCTACGGGCTGCCAGTGTGCCCAGCAAGCCGGATTGGGGCATGCGCAGGGAAATGATGAGTCAAAGCTATACGACCCGGCTGGATCAATTGTGGCGACTGTCGTGTCATTAGCCGCAGGACACAACCCCACCCGGTAGCGATGGGGCTGCCCATGGGCTGACGCTAAACCCATACCGCTACGGTACGTCTTGCAGCCCCAAGGTCACGTCGTCAATGATCGCTTTCGCCATCTCGCTGAGGTAGTGCGACGCCCAGCGCATGGTGTCGTGGCCATCGTCCATGGCGCCCAGGTACGAGAGCGTGTTGACGCAGTTCAACAGCAAAGAGGCATGCTGCAGGGCTTCTTCACCTGAGACTCCGGCAATGACACTGAACAGGCGCTGGTTCTCTGCGTTGCAGGTGCCAAAGGTGGCGCCGCCAACGGTTTTGATCAGAGGTGAGACATTCATAGGGCACCTCGTTTTGCATCGAGGAGTTGAACGTTGGGCAGGGCGACAGTTCGCGTCTGGCATTTTTTGAGCGGATTGAGAGCGTGCATCTGGCATTACTCCTGTATGTGAGGAGCTGCCACGGTTCGCCGTCAAACGAATTAAAGGTGGCAGCTGTGCGCAGGTTGACGGACCGGGCATACAGGACCCCGGCAGACCCGAAGGTCTCCCACGCACAGCCGCCATAAACAGATAAGCGGGCACAAAAAAGCGCCTGCTATCGCAATGGTGGGCGCTGTGCGCCTGTATGTGCTCGGGCCGTCAAACCCGTTCGCTGATGTGCAGCGACGTCGAAAGGGTAACGCTGGGGTACTTAAAGTGCAACCGCGTATGGGTGTGCAACTCCAAGCCAATGCCGCCACCTACGATTTACCACCCAGAATTTTTTGGGCCATGGCAACCAGCTCATTTTTACGAGGGCGATAAGCTCGGTCTTCTGACACGTTAATAAGCGCCAGGAAGTGGTCGGGATCAAAGGTGATCACCTGCTCATACAGCTCCACGTTGACTTTTTTGCGCTGGGTGAAAACGACCATTTTCATGGTCTCGGTGATTACATTGTCGGTACTGGTGATGGTGTGGTGGATGTAGCTCACATTGATGTTCAGGAAGTCTTTATCGTTTCTCGGTCTTAAGACGCCTTTCTGGCCACCCTCGGCATCTATCTGCGCTTCAGGCAGGTGTTCACGCAATGCCTTCAGCAGAGCTGGATTGTTATGAACCCGCTGCCGGGTGATGGATTTGGCATTGGCCATGTAGGCGAAAATCCACGGGACGTTGAGCAGGGTCGCGGCTTTGTAGAGATGCCCTTGATGATCGCGGTAACTGTTCAACATACGTTCGGCAAAGGCGTTGCCGATTTTTATCCCTGTCGATTCTTCGATCATGTAAATCACTTGGTCAAAGTGATTGATCAGCAGATTTAAAATACTGATAGCGATCTTAGAGCCCGGCGTTCTCCGGCCATCGCGGTCAGGATTGCGGTCGGGGTTGGAGTAAGGGCAAAACTCATACGACTCATGATCGTATTCGGCCAGGTAAGTCACTGACTTTGAGTAGTGCTTGGCGTAGGGATCTGGTGTATGGGCCAGCTTTTTGTAGAGGCCGAGGATCTGGATAGGATTCTCGCAGGCCGGGCACACCGCAAAGTGTAATGACCCTTTCCCGGGCTTGCCTGCCTGGTAGTAGGGTGCTTCTTTCAGTGTGTCGCGCTCAAAGTTTGTCACCGTAATTTTTGTATGGGTTGTTTGGCCCACCTTGGTTTTATACACATCCATCTTCAGATCCTCAGCTTGAGTTCGTAGCGCTGATGCAATTGCACCCACCATTCGACGGGCAGCGTGGGAACGCCTCCATGGTGTTCTGCGAGCTGCAGGCACTGCAACAGGGTGGTAAGTGGCAATGAAAACTCGTGATGAGCGTCTTTAAGCGCAAAAAACATCTCTTCTTCGCACGTGGGGCAGGCTGATTTATCAGGGGTTTCAGCGTTTTTTTGAACGATCGAATTCAAGCATTGAGTCGGGTTTTTGGGGCCTTTCATGGGGCTTTCTCCTGAACGCTATTTGGTTAAAAACTATTTCAAACCGAAGCATCGCCGCGCGCGCCCACCAAACCATGTCTGCTCAGCGCTTCAAACAACGCGATCTGCGCGCCTGATGCTTGCGGATGCTCTCTCAGCCAACTTTCAAGCACGGCCCGTAATTGGCCTTGAATATCGCGACGGTCAACGGCCCGGTTGAGTACTTCCTGCAATTGTTCGATCAGCACGGGGGCGCAGACTTCGAGGGTGTGCAAAGCGTCTTCACCCGGTTGTTGAAGCAACTGTGTGAGGCTTTCGATCAAGTTCTGGGTCAGGGTGTTGAGTGTTCTCATACCGGAGGCTCCAAGGCCGTGGTGGGGGCGGGGAAGGTGATGCTGTGAGGTTCGATGCCGCGCAGCCGGTCGATGCGGGCGGCAATGTGGATTGCGGCGTCCAGTTCATTGAGCCCAAGGCTTTGCATCACGTCGTAGCGTTCTTTCTTTTCTTCGGGCTCGGTCATGGCCAGCGCTAAATAGAGGCTGGGCGGCACCGCGCGGAACAGCACTTCCATGCTTTTGGACAGGAGTACGCCCTCGGTGTATTTGCCGCTCTCCTTGCGTGCCGACAGCATCAGGGCTTTTTGCGCGGGACTCAGTTCGCGGAATTTGGAGATTTTTTCCACTTCATCCGGCGGCATGTTCAGGCAGATCCACCACTCGATCATGTTCAGCATCGGTGCGGCCGCAGGCGGCAGGTCATCGACGTTCTGGGTGGCCAGCCAGAACCAGGCGCCCAGCTTTCGCCACATTTTGGTGATCTTGACCACGTAGGGTGAGAGCAGCGGGTTTTTAGTGATGATGTGGCCCTCATCCGTCAGTTTGACGATGGGGCGGCCTTTGTATTGGTCGCGCTCGGCCAGGTTGTTGATGGTGTTGAGCAGCGAGATGTAAGCGATCGACAGTTGCGCGTTGTAGCCCTCGCGCGCATAGGTCGCCAAGTCGACAATGGTGATGTCGGCCTCGGGCCAGGGTGTCCCTTCGCGGTTGAAAATGTCGCCATCGGCGCCCATGCAAAACAGGTCCATGGACTCGGCCATTTCTTGCATGCGATTGCGCCGGGTTTCAGGTGAGTCTTCAACCTGTGCGGCGGCTTTGAGTGCGTCGCGAATGTCTTGGGTCAGCACCGAACGGCCAGCATGGGCGCAGGTTTTGGCCGCCGCCAGAATGCTGTGGCGGATGGCGCTGCGGTCGGCGCGGGTCAGGCGTTCTTCTTCCTTGGGCTCGCCGCCGGTAATCATCAGGCGAGCAGCGATTTCCAGTTCGCCCAGAATGTCGCGTTGCTCATCCTGGCTGCTGGTGTGGGCGTCAGACGACTCGACATCGTCAGGTGCCAATACCTTGATCGGGTCTGAGCTTTGCACCAGACGTATGGCATCAGCAAAGGGCGCCAGGCTGACCCCGGAACCCGGACTCAGCTTTACCCGATTCACCGTCAGCCCCAGGCGCTTGGCCAGATCGCCGATAAGCCCGAAGCTGTTACCGGCTTCGACAATAAACAAGCGCGGGCGGTACATCGCAATCAGTTGGCTGATGAGGCTGCACAAGGTCGCTGATTTACCGGCGCCGGTTGGGCCGAACACGAACAGATGGGCGTTCATTTGCCGATCGAGCTTGTTCAGCGGGTCAAAGGTCAGCGGAGCGCCGCCCCGATTGAAAAAGGCCAGGCCGGGATGGCCGGTACCGGTGGCGCGCCCCCACACAGGGGCCAGATTGGCAATGTGCTGGGCGAACATCAGTTGCGTGTACCAGTCCAGCGCGCGGCGTTGGTTGGGGTCGAAATTGCCGGGCAGCCAGCGCAAATAGGTGTTCAGCGGTGCCACCTCATCGCGGGGTTCAACCGGCTCCATGCCGGCGCCCAGCAGGGCGGTGCTGAGCTGCAGGCTGCGCTCTTGCAGTTGTGCGTGGTCGCGACCGCGCAGGTAGAACGCCACGGTGCCCCGGTAGAGCTTGTGTTTACGGCCAAGTAATTGGCGGGCGGTGCCTACATCCTCACGGGTCATGATGGAGGCTTGTGTGTCGCCCACGGCTTTGCGCGAGAGTTTTTCCAGATGACTTTCCAGCGTGTCCTGCGGCGTGATCACCAAGGTCATGCACAGAATGGTGTCCTCCGGCATTTTGTCGAACAGGGCGTTCAGTGCATCGCCGCCCTTGCGGGTTTCGCCGGTGAGGTGCCCGGTCTTTGGGGCATCGCGCAAACGATCGAGGATGATCACGCGGTGGGGCATGCCGTCGAAGTACCACAAGCCCTTGTCGGTATCGGACAGCGGCTCGCGATAGAACAGGTTTTGCGAGAAGTCGGTGCCGCTGGCCAGCGGCAATTCGTCTTCCGTCAATCCGGGCACGGGTTGGCAGACCATGTCGAAAAAACGACGAATATCAGCATCGCTGGGCCCCAGATGGTCAGGGCGAGGGTTGAACCAGTGAATCAGCCAGTGGCGGATCGCGTGTGCATCCATACGATGGCTTTGAATGCCCGCGTTGGCCAAGCCGCCCGTCAGGCGATCGCAGATGATTTTGAGATACGGGCCGGGTGCTTGGCCGCGCAC
Organism: Pseudomonas sp. FSL R10-1350; assembly: GCF_009600525.1. Taxonomy (NCBI): domain Bacteria; kingdom Pseudomonadati; phylum Pseudomonadota; class Gammaproteobacteria; order Pseudomonadales; family Pseudomonadaceae; genus Pseudomonas; species Pseudomonas sp. FSL R10-1350. Next base: position 101,007 of record NZ_WIVR01000005.1, on the reverse strand, counting down.
GTCTGTATCTGCGCCTTGAATTCGGCGATACACCACCAGCCGCACGCGGCGTTGCTGGCCTCTCCAGGGCAGCATGCTGACCGTGGTGTCTTCGAACAGGCCACCGGGTTTGGAGATGGCGTCCAGGTGTTGTTGCATCAACTGCAGATAAAGATCGGTGAATGCCATGCCCTTGGCGCGCGGGCGAACATAGTCGTGCAGTTGTTGTAAATAATCGTCCCAGTTGGTTTCGTCCTGAGCGTAGAGCTGGACGACCCATGGCGAGGTTTCCAGCTCGTCAAAAGAGTCCTGCAGCGCGTTTTCCAGCGCATCACGGACTTTGCGCAGCCATTGCGGGTCGCGGCCCTCGGTGCCGATTGGGGTTAACTCGAAGAACGCGGCGCGAGAGACGCCGTCTTCCAGCAGCATGGCTTTTTCTGCGGGCAAGTAGTCCACCCAGGGCAGCAGGTCGACGAAGGAGTCATTGACCTCGTACAGCTTGGCCACGTCGGCGGTGGTGGCCGGTGTTTGCTTGGGGTTGCGCCAGTCGTCCGGCGAAGGAATGCCCGCTGCGGCGAGGCGCTCGAAGTAGCGTGCAGTTGCGGCTTCGCAGGCCTCGGAGGTGTTGGCATCGTTAAGGTCAAGCTCTGAGCCTTGGCGCGCTTTAAAACGTTCCCAAAGTCCCATCAATAGTCCTCCGTCCGTTCGCCGGGCATGGCGTATTGCACCCGCTGATACAGCGGGAACACGGTGGAATAGCCTGGAATGGGCGCCGGGTCGGAGCCGGCCAGGTGGGGGAAGACATACATCACCAAATCAGGGTTCGGCAGGCGCTTGAACTGGCTGTAGATCTCGTTTTGAACGGAACGGGTGAAGCGGGATGTGTCTGCCGGGTTAGCCTCCAGAGGTCTGCGCAGGCTTTGTCGGGCATCGGTCAATAGTCGGCCCGTGGTGCTGGTGCTTGATCCGCTGGTGCCTTGTTCCCACACGTCCATCATAGTGTTGTCGCCATGGGGCAGCAGCTCGTCCTTGCTGGTGGAGCAGGCTGAGACGAGCAGGGTAAAGGCAAGGCCAATTCCCCATTTCAACGAGATGTTAATCAAGCGCAGTCGAGACATGGCGGGCTCCTGAGCGATAGTCGACCTTGCGGCCCTTGAGTTCATAATCGAGGGTCAATTGCTGGTCCAGGTGCACCGCGACCTTGGCACCGGGCTGTACGTACACGGCGGCAAACGCTTGCCCGTAGAGTTTGTTGACCCAGCCGGAAACGTCGCTGACGCCTTGGCCGATGATCTTGCTCATCGCCTCACTGCCCGATATCCCGACGGTGCCGACCGTCCCGGTTTGAGGGTTCACAAATGAGCTGGTGTTGCCGTCCGACTTGATGAGGGAGGCGGCCCCGGCACCTGCAGCAGTGATCAATACCTGTGAGCCGATGTACTGCGAGGCGTTGCTTTTGCGTTCGCCGCTGATGCAGGGAATGCCATAGGCATCGCTGATCCAGCCCAAGCCGCCCTGAATACTGCTCTGGCTGCTGTTATTACTGTTCTGGTTGCCTGTCGCTTCATCTTGCGGTGCCGGCAATGTGCGCACGGTGCCGTCGTTGAACACAAAGGTCAGGCTTTTGATTTGCCCGCGTACGCAGGACAACGTCCAATCGCCTGAGGCTGTGCCGCTGGCCACCGCACCGGCCACGTCGGGCAGGTCGATACCATTGGCGGTGAGGTTATCCGGGCCGATCAACACCTTGAACGGGTAGGGGTCGTTGACCGTGCCATCGATGGGCACCCGGCCGATCAAGGCAGACATGGCCACCGAGCCCATCAGGGTTGAGTTTTGCGGCAGGGTGTAGACCTTACGCACGTGTTTACGGGCGTCTTGCGATGAGGGCTCGCCCGTCACGGCTTGGGCCCCGGCGTTTAATGCGTGTTGGCCCCGGTCCAGGGTTTCGCCAAATGAAGTCGGAAAGCTGAAACCATTGGCTTTCTGGTTTGAGCCTGCAGCAATGGGTTTGCCATTGAGGTCCACGGGCGTTGCGTCTTGCGGATCAATCCAGACCACGTCTAACCCCGGTGCGCCTTGATAGGCTTGGCCATCACCCGGATGGACACCGAAGCCGATCGGCAAATCAGAAGCAGAACTGCTGGCATCCGGTTTTTTACTCAGGGTGTTGTATTGCTGTTGCAGGGTGTCAAAGAAGGTTTGGTTTTGCCGCTGCGACTCCTGCTTCAGAACTTCCTGCGCATTTTGCAGTTTGGTTTCGACTTTTTTATCGATGTTTTGCAGGAGTTTTTGCAGCTCCAGATTTTGCTGGTTGAGTGAGTCATTGTTCTTCAATGCATTGCTGACCTGGTCTTTGAGTTGTCGGCTTTCGGCAACAATCGTGCGCAGCGTGTCGCCAGGCGTATCACCGTCGACGCCAAGTTTCTTGGCCTCGCCCGGATTAAGCGTGAGCGTGCCGGCGCCTTGATCACCCGGTTGAGAACCACCGCCGCTGGCCAGCTTGGCCAGGACAATAACCGCCAGAATCGCGAACGGAATGACCAGAAACTTGATCAGCGGATTATTCTTCATGGCGCGCTCCTTTCGGATCGATCTGACCGAGGGTGACGGGCAACAACGATTCGGCCAAGCCATGGCCACGGGTCACCAGGTATACCGTTGTGGTGTCACTGGCATTGCCCTTGGCACCCAGATAGGGATGCTGAAAAGTGGCGGTGACGAAATCGCCCATCAGGTCACGCGGGTCGAGCGCCAAATGCTGGGTGCTGGTGTTGCGCAGCTTCACGGCGGTCACCCAGAACTCGTCGAGCCGCCAAGCCCCCAAGGTTGAGGCTTCAACGGGTAAAACGGGAAGTAGGGTAGTGAGGTCCAGCTGACGTTTGAGGTTGACCTGGGCAATGCCTGCCACCGGCTCAACGGTGCGCAAAGGCGTGTAGAGCATCTGGGCGGCATAGCGCGTCATGACCACGGGCAGTGGGGTTTCGCGCGGGGCAGGTGGCGAGTGTTCTTCGGTGTTCTGCGCGGCGGCGTGAGTTATTTCGGGCCGGGAGCTGGCCTGTGCATAACGCTTGGCCGGAGTTTCACCGGCCACAATCTTCATCGGTTCCAGTGCGGGCTGGTCTGGCTGGCCTGTCGTCGCGATGATGTCCACCAGCATGATTTCACCGGTGGTCATGTCCTGCAGTTGCAGGCGGGTCGGTTCAATAGGCTCTTTGGCCAGTAAGTACAGGGTGCCACCGGTACTTTGTACGCGTAGCTTGTCGACCAGATGACGGGGCAGGCCCACCCGAACGTTTTGATCGACAAAGACAATGCGCTCCTGGCTGACGATTAACGGCAAGGCCAGCGGGATACGTTCCCAGCGCTGGATTTCAACCGCATGGCTGAACCCACTGAAACTCCCCAGCAAGATGGCCATTAGCAGCAAGCGCTTCATCATTGGCCTCCGGTTTGAGTGGTATTTTCGGTCACCTCGATCCGCTGCGGATTGCCGCTGTAGCAGTCCCATGCGAGTCCGAAGGGGTTGGTTTCAGGGTCAATGTCTGAGCGAATGATGTGCAGCGGGTATCGCGCAAAAGCCCGCTTGACCCGCTCGCCGCCGTAATGCTCATCGGCGGTGATGGCCAGGTTCACGGTCCAGTCATTAAGGGTGTTCTGCTGCACATGGGGTTCTTTCTTGTCATCGATCCCGCGCCCGGGAATTTCGAAAACCCCGCGCTCGCGTTTGCGTAATTCGCCACTGTTGCGGCGTAGTTCAAAATCTTTCTGAAGGTAGGCTTTGCAACTCGGTGTCAGATAACCGCCCAGGCGCACAATGTTGTCTGCGTAATCGGTCTCTCCGTCTGTGGGCCAACGGTTCATCTGCTGAAAGATGTACAGCCCGAAGGCATACACTGACTCCGGCGGTATGTCCCACCACAGTCGTGTGCTGCCAGAGCGAAGGTCGGGGGGGACGTGGATGGTCAGGTCGCGAGGCGCGCTCTGCCAGCCATAAGCCATGTACAGCCCGAGCGCGATCAGCAGGCTAATGATCAGGCGCAGGCTGACGATATGGGCCCGTTGAGCATCCACGCGTTTGCGATACGTCATTTGACCTCCGAGCGATGGCACGTCCAGGCACCTGTGCGCGTGATCAAGCGAGCGTTGCTCCAGGCAGGGACATGCCGGACGAGTGCCAATTGCATCTGACGGTAAACCCACGTGTCCGGGCGCCCACGTTTCATGCGCCGCAGTACCCGGCTGGCAATGCCCAGGCCGAGCACCGCACCGAGCATGGCTCCGGCAATGATCAACGCCCAGATTTGCGTCAAGAGCGCGGCGGGAATTCCCACCACCAGCCCGGCCGCGATGCTGAGCACTAACGTGGTCCACATCTCATCGGCGGTCAGGCCGCCCATGATCACGGGCTGGCTGTTCAGCCTGCCGGGCAGGAACACTAACGTGCCGTCATCTAAAAGCTCGGTCATGGCCCGTACCTGTTAAAGAATGGCGGTGGCCTTGGTCACCAGGAAGATGGCCACACCCAGAATCGCCACCCCGACAGCGGCGGTCCCCCCGAGGTCCATCCACTTTTTCTTGCCGAGTTGAATCTCGTGATAAGTGCCGAAGGCATGCCAGGCAACGCCGCAAAAAATCACCGCGCAGATGATCAGGCCCAGCAGAAGAAAGCCGTCATAGGCGTAGTTCTGCATCGTCTGAATCATGTTGACGCCCTCGCCACGCGAAGGCGGTTGAGCTGCAGGCAGACCAGCTATGGCTAATGAGGGCAGGGCGATTGCACCCATTGCTATGTAGGGCGCTGTAGAGAGACGAAGCATGTCCTAACTCCAATACGGTCAACTGAGAACAAAAATGGTGAGAATCATGCAGAGCAAAATGATGCGAGCCGCCGACGGCGCCGCAATAGAGCGATCCAGATTCCCCGTGGCCCAACCCCGGTAGCAGCTCCACAAAGCCCAGGCTCCCCACAGAAAACTGATCGCCACGGTGAAACCAACGAACAACAAATAGCTGGTGGATGCCGGAAACCCACCCGCAGCCTGAAAGGCCGCTGCCTGAGCGCCGCTCATGCTCATGGCTTGCGCCCCTCTGCCGAGTAACTCCCTGAAAGCTCAACTGGATCGCGTGGCTGGGCACGGCTGGGCGTCAGATAGTTTTCAAGGCCGTGGCGGATACGCTCGATGTCAGCAGCCAAACGCGGATAGTCAAAGAAGTAGCGCTGGCCCGGCTCGTCAGCCACTTGGGCACTGCGCCGAGCGGTGTCTTCCAGAGCGTTGAGCTGGCGAATCATGATGGCTAGGTTGGAGTGTTCAGAGGCAGAGGTCGCCAAAGCATGAGCGATCGGCAGGCCGCACCCGCAAGCTGCGATGAGGCCTGTCAGCAAAATGCGGCAGATGAGAAATGTAGGGCGCGGAAACTGGATCACGGCTGATCTCTGGTAATTCGTGTTGCAGCCAGAGTGCCGATTTCAGTCAGGTGCGTGCCGCAAGAAAAGCATATTCAGAGCGGTAGGGATTTCTTCGCAGGGGAATGCTTCAGTTCTTTGTTCTGGGTGAGTCGTTTGAAATGCAACACTATGGGTATTGGCCACGCAGCGCTTCAAGAGGCATTACCAACTGCCATACGGGATGCCATAGCGTTCGACATAACGTTTCGAAGGTTCTTCTTGCGGACGGTATTTTCCATTTGATTTGCCTTGGTACGGGCCCAACGGCTCAATCTCTGCTTGGGCGTTGGAGACCAAGACCCTGCCCAAGCAGTTGTCCTTCACCCAAGCCTTGATAACGCCTCCTGGCGCCACGCCAATTATTGCCAATGCCGAGTAGTTCGCTGCATCATTTGGCCAGTCAGGGCAACGACGCGCAGTGGAGCCGCGCATGATGCTTCGGGCGTTTTCAGGAATTTCGATCCAGCCTTTATAGGTTTTCTGCTCAACGACGGATTGCCAACGCACGAAGATACGTTTGGGCAAATCAGCACCCGTAATAGGGTAAAAGTTACCTCCTATAGTGCCCCAACCCCGGGCGTATTCTCTGCCCAGCCCTGGGTCACCAGACCCAAGCGACCCTCCAGGCCCTCTGAACCATCGACCTTTCATATCCTCGACAGTGATCTGCTCAACCCAGCCAGACATATAAGAAGGGCCAATGTAATCAAGATTCCAAGAATCGTCCTTGGGGTCGTTTGCACCCGACAGTGGGTCGCGGCTGCAGCCGAGGATTATCAAAAAAACCAACAGTGCGCCTGAGATTCTTAAGTGTTTCATAACTGCCACCGGGGTACATGAACATGCGGGTGGCGAACACGAACGCCGTCCTCCATAGGGGAGTTGAGGTACAGCAGCGTGATGGTTCTACCTTTGGCATTACCCCAAGGGTGGTTCCAGTGAGCCGAGGTATGGATATAGCGGCGCCGCAGCAATGTGTCTTCGGCGGGGCTAATGCTGTAATCACCTGCAATGAACTTGTCGCATAACGGCTGGAGTTCAGTTGGGAGGGCAAAGTCAGAATCACTCGGATCAAGGTCTAGAAATGGCACTTTCTTAGCCGTTGCCAGCGTGTGCATCACCCGCAAGTACACCCTTGATAGCTCCCCCCTTACGTGACGTCTGATCTGTAAACCTGCATAAACCCTTTTACTTTCGGGCGTCATCCAGTCTTGGTTGTCGTAGGGAAGGCGCTCGGCTTCAGGGGTCACAATGTGCAGCATATCTTCAGGCCAACCTTCGGCGACCCAGCGGGCTTTTGCCTCCATAGCATCGCGGTAAATGGATGTCTCCAGGATGTTCTGGTCAATTGGCACATCTAGAGTCTGCATGGGTGTCAGCATTAGTGTTTCTTGCGACTGAGGCAGATAACCGCCACCGATGTCCGAGTGCACCCCTGGCAGGTTGATTTCCAGATGGTCCGGGCCGACCTCACTTAAGGCAAAGTTAAAGCGTTTCTCGTCTCTGGCGGTTAATTGCACTACGTTTTGTATAGCGTTTGGATTTAAATAAAGTTCCAACCGAGGGATGTGACGACTGCTTAAATTACCCAGGTTATCCCATCCGACAATTGAGGCAACGGTGTCAAACAACCCGACAAATCCCATATCGATACAGCTGGAGTTGGGAACAAAAGAGTGGCTGAATTTGAGTTTTGTTCTGCGAAGTGATTCGCCCAAGAAACCATTTGAGCCCTTGGTAACATGATTGGCGAAATGTCGAGCAGCAGCGGCTCCCCGACTAAAACCAAAAATATCGAAGGTTATGAATCTGAGTTCAGCATCCGGGTGTTTTTGATATAAATCATTCATTACGGCAAGGATTTTCTGAAACGCTTGGCCAACACGCTCCTCAACGCCTGTCCCGCCGCGTCCTGCTCCAGAACCCAACAAGCTGTCTTTCTCTGCAACCTGGGTGCCTATACCTTCGAGATAGAGTTTGCGGTAGGCGTTTTTATGTTTATCGTGACCTGCCAGCTCGAGGCTTGGGGTGTACAACCTAAACAACTTGGCCACGTTGCTTAGATCATTCCCATAGCTTATCTCAGAGTCGGCCATGTAGGGCTTACAGCTACCGTCCAGATCTTCAGCTCGTACGGGATGGTGGGCACCGCAGCGTATACCGTCGAAGACGTTGCTGGCGTTGTTGCCGGTGCCGTCGAAGAACACACCGATGCGCAGGCTCAGATCGAATTTTTTGGCGCGCTCTTCCTGTTGTTGCTGCTCGTAGTACTCGAAACCTTTTTGGTAGCGGGCTGCATCGGCTTGCGCAATATGATCGTAGCTGCGGTGTTCAGCCTCTTGATCGGCCAGTTCTTTGGCGGTCATGTCGTCGAGATATTTATGACCTCCCTCACCCCCCACATGGCGCCAGATTTTATTGGGTACGTCTTCATTCGCCATCTGAGTACTTTCGCTTTTCAAAAGCGTGAACTTTATGTGGCTGAGGCGAACATGGATGTAGGAGGGATCAGGTAGATAGCGAAGGAAAAAATCGTTATTTGCGTAGGTGCTGAAGGGTGCGGTCTTTTGAAAAACGGTTGTGTCATTGATGCCTGTTTACCGGAGATATCCGCTTGTTCGGTTCGCAGCAGGAGAAGGTGGTTGTGCTCAACGGGATTGAGTTAAAGATACTTTTTGAAGCTTGAGACGGTGATATAGACGGACACGCCTAATAAAACCGCACAAGGCCCCAAAATCAGCAACGGACTGACACTCACGGGCAGCGCCAGATAAACCGTCCACGGCACTACCGTCAGCGGAACAATCGTTGCCCGGGCCTTGTGGTACAGGTAACTCGATTCACGGCCTGAGCCAAATTTGCGCAAATCCCGCCGCACCAACCCGTCGACTAATCCGGTAAACCCAGCCAGTACAAACAACGGAATGGTCAGTGTCAGGATGACGATCCGTACGCAGAATGTGAGCACGGTGTAGAGCGCGGCCAGGCCGTAGTCTTGCAGTTTGATCATCACTCGGCCGATTTCGTAGCGCAGATCGAAGTTCGCGATCTGTTGGGGTGAGGCATTGCGGGTGTATTGGGTCAGTGCGTTGAGGGTGTCCTGCAGGCCGGTTTTGATCATCAGCCAGTCGTAGACGGTATGGGCTAGCAAAGTGGCAGTTCGCCCGGGTTCTTTGATGACGATGCTGTTGAGCATGTCTTGTGACAGCCAGCCCAGTTCATGCTCAAACATTTGCTGAGCATGTCTCCAGCCCACCTCGGGCCAGAAGAAATACAGGCACAGCCATTCGACAAGGATGGCGGCCAGTAGTGAGCCGAACATCACACCCAGGAAGTGAAAGGGAGCGGAGAGCAGGATGCCGAGAAAGGTTTTCTGGCCTTCCTGCTGCTGTTGGGCTCTCTCGGCGATGTCAGCCATGGTTTAACGCCCTCAGGCTTGATCGCTGGGTTTTTCGTGGGTGATGTGCTGAAAGTTGTCCATCAAGTCATCTGGAAGCGACTCGCTCAGTACGTGATACCCCGGTGCTTGCCACCACTCGCTGTTGCCGTTCGCACCCTTGCGCATGCCTTCAGCCAGCGCCTGGAGGTCTTTGGGCATGACTTCATCGGGATCGCTTGCGGGTAACGGCATGCGAATTTTCCACAGGTTGCCGCCTTCAATCAGTGCAAAGCATTGCCCTTTGGGCAGGCTCACAACATGCGCCGGTTCGATCATCGGCACGCTGACGCTTTGGATCTGGTCGTGGGTGGTGGAGGTGAAGGCAGCCTTACCGGCGATTGCATCGTTGGCGCTGCTGGCGGTGGTGCTGGTGAACACCTGAACCTTGGGTAATTGGTTGGTCAGCAGCTCTGCCGTGGCGGTTTCGCGCACTCGCAGCATAAAGAGGTTGTTGAAGTTACCGATGACTTGGCCAGCCTTGGCGCGGCTGCCGATTTTGGCTTCAATGTCGCTCATGGTCTGGGTGTAAGCGGTTACTTGCATGCCTGCGCCGCCGCCTTTGTTGATCATGGGGATGAACTCGTCGCCCATCAGTTCGTTGAATTCGTCGGCATGCACGTTGATCGCGACCTTGCCGCTGGTGGCGCCGGGCAAGCCGTCATCGATGCCGAATTTGTAGATGTGGCCGGCAACGGACACCAGGTCGCTGAACATCGAGTTGCCGACGGCGGCAGCGACTTCGGTATCGGACAAGGCATCAAGGCCCACGTACACCACTGCGCGTTTTCGGATGACTTGCATCCAGTCAAAGATCGGCCGTGGGTCATTGAGGTCCATGTAGTCCGGTGAGAGCAGTTCGGCGATGCGTCCGGTGGTGAGTTTTTCCAGCAGGGGCAGCAGGCTGGCGACGATCTTGTCGAAGTAGGTTTTGTCATAGCGTACGGCTGAGCGCAGGCCGTCCATGACGGGGTCCGACAGGCGTTGTTGGGTGAGGTAGATGTCGAGTGCGACCACGCGCAGCGGGCGATCTTTCATGGCGAAGCTGAGGTTTTTACGATCGATCTTGCCTTCAATTTCGACAATGGTTTGCCAGGCTTTGGGGTCATGCTCTGCGAAGTAGCTCTTGGCGTACTCCTCGAACAGCGCGTCGATGTTGATCACATGTTTGAGGATTTGCTCGTAGTCGGGTCGACGGCCGAGGGCGACCAAGGCGCGGGCGATGATATTGACGAACCGCCAGGCAAACTCGCGAAATGCTGCAGAGTTGCCTTCCCCTGATAACTGCCCGGCAATTCGGGTTGCGACTTCGGAGATCCGGCCGAAACGGCCTACGGCGTTATAGCGGGCCGAGTAATCTGGCCAGCCCAGATGGAACACATAGAACTCGTCGAGTCGGCCAGCGCGTTTGCATTCGATGTACATGCGCTTTAACAGGTCGGCGTCGCCCTTGGGGTCGAAGACAATCACCACCTCGCGATCGAGGTTTTGCTGGGCAGGGACCTTTGCCTTTGAAGGCCGGGTTCGCCGAATATCCTGGGTGATAAACAGCTCGGCCAAGCGCGTTTTGCCCACGCGTGTGGTGCCCAATACCAAGGAATGACCCACCCGTTCACCCAAGGGCAGGCTGACATCGCCCTCGTGCGGCTCTATGCCGTGTAAGCGGGGCAGGCCGCCAACTGGAGGCAGCGGGCGCACCGGGTTGAGTGCGATGTTTAACGCCGTGGCCTTGGCCAGCAGCTTGAGTGGAAAGGGCGCAAACTCCAATCGCTCCTCGATGCGGCGAGCCCACTGATACAGCGCAGTGGGTTCGACATACTCAGCGTACTTGGGCAGATAGGTATCCATCAGCCGCTGGGTATGTTTTTGCGTCCAGCGAAAGCCTTTGCCGATGAACAGGCGTTCGTTGCTGACCGGCATGTCTTTGCTGGTCATGGTGTAGTGCGGCAGGCGGCGGATGTTGCGTCGATACCTCAGCACCACAAGTGCCTGTTGCAGGCGAACAAAGCCCAAACCTGAAAACCCGGCTGCTGCGACCATGCCGAACAGCGGTGTCAGGGCAAATGCCCACGGCGCGAATACACACAGCAAGGCAGCGATCACGCACACAAGCACGGTGTAGAGCTCAACAGCGGGCCGCAGCAGCGATTCAATGGTAAAGGTGCTGGCCATGGTTTATGCCCTGGTTACTGTTGTAGCGTGGTGGCGGTGATAAGCAGCGGGTAATGGCGGATCCCTAGGCGTTGAGCCAGGTCATCTGCTTGAACCGGGGCAATTTGAAGGCCCGCGGCCCAGCGTTGAACTTCAGCCAGGCGTTCTGCGCTGGCCACGTTGGTGACCAGCCCAACAGCATTCAACGCCTGAAGTTGTTGGCGACGCTGCAGCAACCACGCTTTTGATTGCTCGTCGTCACCCACCAAAAACATGGGTTGAAGCCCTGGCGCGTTGATCACTCGACCTTGTTCCTGGCCCGGAGAAAGTAAGGCTGAACGTACGGGAAACGCTCCAGCATCCCGAATCCCGATTGAAGGGGGCGATGGCACACGATCGGAGGGTTCTGGTACCAGGTCCTGGTAGTAGGGCAGGGCTGAAACACCGCCACGGTCCTCCACCACAATCAATGAGCTGGCGTGCAGTGTCTGGCACAGGCCGGTGATTAAAAGTAAGAGAGCAAAGCGTCGATTCATGGGGTTGTCGCCATCAGGTTGATGCCGGTGACACGGCTGAGGTGTTTGGCAAAATCACGGCGATAGCGGGCAGCGGGCTTACCCCCGGCCGGGCGGTGATAGCGTCCGGCAGCAGTGATCCAGTCGCCACCTTTGGATTTTTGCTCCGCCAGAATCTGGGCCGTGACCGAAAGGTTTTTGTACGGATCAAGCCCTTCGCACGGCGAGCTATAACGATGGCCATTCGCGCCAATATTGGTTTGGCCCAACCCCACGTCGACCCGGTGGGGGCCAGCCGTATTGATCGCTGTAATCAAGGCTGTGCAGGCATCGCTGCGGGTTGCAAAGCGATAGCCAGCCCCCGCGACATTCAGTGTCCAGGGCCATGGCACGAGTTGCCCCCTTAAACGGGTGCCGCTTTCCTGCAGGGCAACGGAGTACAGCACCTCGGACGGAACCCCTGCCGGCAACGCAATCAGTTGATACGCCGGTGGTGGTACTTCGGCGCTGAGTGCATTGACTGAACTCAGCAGCAGACCGCAGAACAGCAGTGCGCGAGCTACTGACGTTGCCATTGACCATTCACCTTACGTACTACAGCTGGAAGCGCCCCGTTCAATCCAAGGCCCTGCCATCGACCCTCATCGTGATTGAGGGTTATTTGCCGGTTACGCACACTGCTGGCGTCGACTCCCGCGAGAATGGCCCAACGCCGGATTTTTTCGTCATCTCCCTGACTGCCAACGTAGTAAAGGTCAAAGGGTTGCCTCTGTGCTTGAAGGCTTCTGACGCGGGCGATGCAGGGCGTGCAGTCGTCTTCAACAAAGAGTGCCAATCGACCCCCGCTTTCCAGCATTGAAGGGCTGCTGCTCATCGGTGATGCGGGGCTGGAAGAGAGCTGGATGATCTTTTCATCCGGGTACATGCGTTTAAAGGCCTGGTCATAGGCCTGCTGGTAGGCCAGTTCCTTATCAACCCGCTGGCGCTCGGCCTTAACCTGCAACTCGGCATAGCGCTGACGATCTTCAGCCGACTCGGCTTCAACGCCTAACGCTGTGAGCGGATCCAGCCCCGGAGAGTAAATACCGCGTGGGCCAGCCATCACCGTCTGGTAATGTCGCCACTCATCGGCCGTCAGCCCCCATTCACGTGCCAACTCAACCTGGGTTGATTCACGGGCAGGGCTGATAGCTTCAACGACATCTTTTTGCGTGGTCGCAACCGTTGCAGCATTAGCGCATTGAGACATGACCGATACAGCCAGGCCTGAAAGCACTAGCCCTGCAATTGCCAACCTGTAGGGATTGGAGTGCGTTTTTGAATGCGTCACTGTGACCTCCTAAGGCGAAACAGTCAGGATTTTAGGGAGTCCAGCCACATCGAAATGGGCCAATTGCTGGTCCAGCGCCTTGAGCCGCCAAGCCGTGCCAGCAACCCCATCACCGGGCCGGATCAGATTGACCTGACTCAACTGCGTGCTCTCCTGCGGAGCAACCGACAAAAAGCGCTCGCCACCGCGATATTCGATGCCAATCACCGTGAAGGGTGGTGGGTGGGGTGGGGGAGGTTTCTTGCGCGGGGAGGGTTTGGCTGGTGGCGCAACTTGCGGCAATGACGCTTGAGATTTGCTCAATTCTTCGAGCTTGCCATCGATCAGTTCGATACTCGCCTTGAGCTGCAGCACCTGCTGCTCGGCAGCCATCAGACTGCGTGAGAGCTCCTCAGTCGATCCCGCCGCTTGTTTGGCATATGCCTGAACAGCATCAATGCGATTGGACAGCGCTTGCTGACTGGAGCGGAAGTCATCGTTGGACACAAGGTGTTTACCGTCCACGGTATCCAGCCGCTCATCCACCTTGGCCAGGCGTATCAGCAACGCATCAAGTGAATCCTTGTCGGCGGTGGCTGCCAGGCTGTTGGTCAGCTTGGTGAGATGGTGGTGCTCATAGCCCAGTGTGCCTGCCAGAAGGGTCAGGCACAGGCTGAGAATCAGCGTGGTACGGGTAGGGCGTGGAAGGTTCATGGGCGGCCTCGCGTGAGAACGAGGACAGGGTGTCAGGAGGGTTGTGGTGGGGCACCAGGAAATAGATTTTTGGGGCGAATTGCTTTTATGGTCCTGAGCCGTATTTTGAGATATCCGTACTTAAACTTTTGAAGTACGTCACCTGCCCCATATGTGGATAGCACAATGTGCAAGACTGAAGCAGATATAGTCTTCGTCTATCACATGCTGATCCAAAGACAGTTCAGCTAAGGCGATTTCTAAGCTGATTAGCTATGTAATCATTGTTTTCAATAGAGACGGCCGAAAGCTGTCAGCACTATTTGGGGCTGATTGACATGCGTTTGAGCCGCAACTAGTTCCCCGAAATATAGTTACAGATGGCTAGGATCCGGGGGGAGGTATCCCTCCCCTCGTCAACCTAGGAAGAAAATCTATCTAAAAGACCACCAGCAATAAATGCTAGCGCCCAAAGATTTATTTCCACCTGTACTACTTTTGTCCGCAACTTAAACATGGCAATAGCCCGGCTAAGTGCTGACAGCGCTGCCAACTTTTTAAGGGTTGGTTATTTATAAAGCGCCTTGCCGGGCGCTTGCTTTTGGTTTACCGCGAATAGCCGCAAGCATCAGCTCAAGTGTTTGAGGTGTCCGCTCGGCATCCACCGGGAACCGGCTCATTCACCATCACCTTAAGCGGCCTGACTGGGCCGCAGTCGGAAGAGTCACCCCCCTAAGCTGTCCTGACTTTATGAGGATCGCCCTGACTCAATCCTAACCTATGATCATGAGTTAGAACGCAAGATTTTCCAAAAGCTTGTCAAAAAAGCATGAGCACGTGCACATCACACAGATTCCCTCTAGCGTACTTCGCAGATGGGCGCGAGCTTGAAGACCTTGATTCGCAACTTCTCAATCTGCTGCCGGTGGGTTGCGAACTTTTTCGCTCAGCACTCAACTCTTTGCGTTTGCATCGCGGGTAGCGCGCCCTTGAGTAATGCGTACCGTCTATCCAATAACCAAATAGTGATTATTGACTTGGGCCGTCGATATGCCTGCTTCGCGAGCTACAGCGGCAAAAGCTGTTTTAGTTACCCCGGCACGGGCACGACCTTTCTGAAATCGAATGGGAACTAACTTCAGCTCCTTCGATCTTCCGCCGGCTTGTAGTTGGCAACCGTTTGCGTGGATGTCATGCAACGAAGCCCTCGGGATCAATGCCCATAACTGACGACTGCGCCTTAGGTTCCGCTCAGCGCGTTGGGGGCTGCGAATAGCCGCTCGAGCACCGGCTCCTTCCCCGCAATGACGGCGCGAGCCAGCCTGTCAGACGGCGTATGCCCAAGGTCCGATATGCCGGCCGATGCTTCTTCCCAAGAACTTACTAACCAGATCCTTTTCACGTTTCTTCATCATTGCTTTGAGCTGATCCAGGTTCAGGTTCATATGAATTAGGCGGCGAGCGCGCTCCCTAGGAGGCAGGTTATGCCCTATCTGTTCCACGTTCATCCATGCATAGATCCTGCTGTCGGCCGATGCGCAGAACAGATTCCAGGCTAAATAAGCAGACGTCGAGCAATCTTCTTCCCAGTAAGCGTTCCACCAATAGCGTGCACAGGCCTCATGATGTCGAAGCAATGTGCTTTCCGTTGCCCGTGATGTGGGGGAGTCCTGAACACCGATTGGCCAGTCAACATCTATCGGAAGCTGATTTCCACAGATAAAACCTTGCAATCGAATACCGCGCTGCCGTTGCCAGGTTATTTCGGACGCCAGATCTCTTTCAATTATAGCGTCTAACCAATCTTGACGACCGTTGACGAAAGCGCAGATAGAAATCTCTAGCAGCGTGGAGTCGGTATGGGTCTCACTCAGTGACAACAGATTGTCCAGCATTGTGTCGACAACCAAGCAACATGGCACGCGGAACAGCATATGGGTCAGTTCGGAGATCTCTGCAATACCATTGAATTTCGTGGCCATGCCGCTGCGTAGGTGACTCCATAAGGTTTTCGCGCGGTCCGGTTCTGTATGGAACAATGCTTCACACAAAGCCAAATAGAATCCTTCAGCAAAACGCAGGCGACGACGAAAATCCAAAGAATTCTCAGCCGCACCTCTCAGCCATTGATCAACCGCAGCCGGGTTATGGGTAAGCACTTCCTTGAAGTCGGCGGCCGCGAAATCCTGCAGATGGAACAGCGCGCCATTTTGACGAGCCTCTTTCACCCTCTTGACGGCAGTATCGACAGCTCGTTGTCGGGCTACATCCTGCTCCTCGGTCCCGAACGCCAAAAACTGTGCGAGAGGGTCTCCTTCGGAGTCGAGAATGGGGGTCACCGAAAAACAGCTGGGCGAGCGTGCACGATCCTTAAGTCGTACGGAAATTTCGGAACCTGGCACCGGTATTTCAGGGATAGGCGCATCGATTACCGCTCCAAGGTAATCAACGCATAGTTGAATGTCTGTCGCAGAAACCTCACGTATTGCCAACGATTTCAGCAACAACCATGGTGCGACCTGCTCACAAACCTGCTCGAAAGGCCATCCTGAGGATGCCTCGATAAGCCCAAGAGAGCCCCAATGTGCAGCTTCGATGGCCTCCTCATTGAGCCAGCTCCAGCTGCTTTTCGACAATAACTGACCAAGGCGAACAGGATCTGATTGATAGCAGACGCGGAGCACAGCTGCACGCATGCCGGCAGAGGCGACCGCGAGTTGATGTTCAAGCCAGGGCCAAACTTCTGCGCCCAGGGACTGTTGCATGGCCATAATGTCCAAAAGGTCCGCAGTTGCTTTTTCATCACTCATCCCAAAGCGAGTAATCAGCTCTTGCAGGTCATTCGTTGACAACGGTTGAATCGTTTCCAGCAGATCAAGATAGAGAATAGGTGGTGCAGCATCGATAATCGTAACTGCCTGCTGGAAAGGTGACTGTAACGCTGTCTCCATTATCAGAAGATCATTTGTAATAGCTGCCTCATCGCCAACCTCAGCGCCCTGGACTGGCTGTGACTGTTTTCGGGCCAAGCGGACGCTGCGCGCAGATTCTGCGCCGTCGGTATCGAACAAAAGAAACTCTCTACAGAATCTTGCCGAAGCGATCGCGGTCGTCTCACTCGGTCGCTTTGGCAGTGAGATATGCTTCTCACGAAGCATGTCGATTAGTGTTTTTGGCGCTGCCCTTGCCATTGCTGGCAGAGACTGCTCAAAAAAGTGATCGGCAGGCACCGGCGCACGCTGACTATCCAGTAGTAACACGTCGATTTTGCGCAAGTAAGCGGCGCTTTCCTGCGTAAATGCCTCTGGTGGTACAAACGCTGGGTCAGTCCAGTACAAGCGGGTGCGATCGACACGAGAGCGCCAAGGCAAATCAGCGTTGGAGAGCACTTGGTCGGCATGTCGACGCTCAAGACGATAAAAGCTGCGGCCGGGGTCGTTAAGGTAGTCCTTTTTGTAGTCGCCTCTGTCTAGAGGTGGATTGCAAGCAGAGGCGCTGACTTCGTTAGACTCATCCCCAGAAAGCCAGAGCAGCAAAGCCGAACTTCGAGCGGCAAGCTGTGGATTGATGCCGGACTCGGGTACGCAGTAAAGTATCTGATTAGCCTTGATCTTGATGGCGTGGGCCGTCTCATCAAAGTCCACCGTGTTGAAAAGGCACATCCACTTTAAGTCATCCCATAACTCGTTTCGGCCGCGGATCGCTAGGGTAACGGCGGCTAGCTCGAAAATTGGCAGCGCTGGTGCGAGCGGATAGCCTTCAAGCAGCAGCGGGATTAGCGCTTCGTGGTGAGTCTGCTTGCTATGCACCAACTCAATAGGGACTCCTAGCACGGTGCGGTGCCCATCGTCATCAACGCCTATACGCTGGATTAGCCGGGAGGAACGGGCCTTGTCCTGCTCCTCATGCTGCCGATTTGGATGCTCCGCGTCGCGTGAGATGGTCTTCAGCCAGACAATTGCTCGAGCGATAACTTCCGCACGAATATCTTCGTCTTTACGTGAAGTTGAGCGGAGGGCTTTTACTGCCCAGAGCCGCGCAGTTCGCTGAGCAACGCTCCCCTCAATTTCAATGGTGCCCAGCAGGGGTGTAGCCAAGAAGCAGGCGAGCCTCATCAGTTCAGACGCGTGTTGCTCAGGGATGTTCTGTGAAGAAAGCCACTCCGACACCAACGCGGTAGAGACTGAGGAGTTCGTATCGACTCCGCGTTCTACCATGATTGATACCGCCGCGCGAAGGATCTCGGCTCGCTGATCCATTCCAGATATCGGATCGAGCCATGCGTGAAGGTCCTGCATCAGGGTTTCCTCGCGCTCCTCCACAAGCTCATCCAGATGATGAAGTAGTGCCATGCCGAGCGCATGATTAACCAAGGTGCTCGACAACTTCATGGAGGTCGCCGAAGCGGCTTGAATGAATTGCGAATCGATAATATCGCTGAGGCGTCTGGCAACCTCTGTGTGACTCAGATCTGCTCGCTCAGTCGTCTGCGCCAATTCCTTCAAGCTATACCGACGAATCCCTCCGAGGTGCTGCTCAGCCATACCTTGCAACCATTGACGCCATTCTAATTCGCTGAAAGACTTTCCCGCTCTCTCCCCGAAGCTGTCCCGTCCGTATTCCCAAAGGAGACGATGTACTGTCACTTGTCCTGCATTTACCAAGCGCTCTCCAAACTGAACTACCAAGTTAAAGAGCCGGGGCGTTCTTGCCAGAGGGATTAGGTCCTCGTGCAGGTCTTGACGAACCATATTCTCAGCGGCCAGTCGCAGGTCCAGTTCAGAGCCGGGAGTGTCATCGTACTGACCGATTACAATGCGCTCAGGGCGGTTGATCAAGTTTCGTAAGCTGCTCAGGCGCTGTTCAAAATGGTGTTGTCGAGTAGTCAGGATGACACGCACTCGACCGGAGAAGGGCTCGGTTTGCAGTCGCGCAAGAAGGGAAGGCCAATCAACGGACGGCTCCTGATTAACGCCATCGAAAAAGATCAGCAGCACTGGCCCCTCGGCAATGGGCTGCTTGAACAGGCGGTTGACGCGGCGATACCAGTGTTCGCTGTCGCGGGCCTGCGTGGCCTCACATAGCCGTTCGGCGATCATGCGCTTGATAGCACCTTCTGAAACCTCGCCGAAACCGGACATGGCGTTAGACGGAACTACCAAGCTCAGGGGCAGTCGAGAAACCATGTTTACCAGCCAGTCTAGGGTAGCCCAAGTTTTACCCATACCCTCCAACCCCATTACCACAATTGGGGCATCAGTCGCGGGCGGAGTGGTCCACCATTGGGATAACGCTGTATAACTGGCGAGTCTTCGGATCGTGGACTGGCGCGATCCTCCTGCAGCATTCTGCCCCAACGTCGCTGCCGATAACGCTGGAGACGTCCAAAGCTGCTGTAGTCTGTCATTGGCGATCGCGCGCAGTCGCTCAAAGCCCGCCCCCCAACTGGACAGATCCCGTACTAGCCTATCAAGCGCCTCTTTAGCTCCCGTCTTCAGTGCTTCGCAGATATTGCCAGCTTCGGTTCCGACCAAATCACGTACGATTGAGGGTGAGGAGGAACAAAGCGCTGCCAACGCTGGAACGCTGTTGGATTTCCAGTCGATGATGATGATTGGAACGCCTGTTTCGTCCGCTTTTCGCATCAACTTCAACTCTAGCTGTTCGGGTACTTCGCGAGTCGCTGCGAGTATCCAAATCTCCAACGCAGGATCGATAGTTAAAGCGTCGTCAACCTCTCCAAGTAGTTCACGATCACTCAGGCTCGTACTGTCGGCATAGCGTTTGGTCTCTATACGGAATCTTCGCCCCTGTCGGCCGGAAGGGCCGGCGTCACCGCCATGCTGAAAACCAGTTTTGGCTACTGCGATTCCCACTCCAGTCAAACTACTGATCAGGGCGGCGACCAACTTCTCGAATTCGGCGGGTCGTATGTCATCCTGCAAAATAGTACGTAACCGCTCTAGCTTGGTCTGCAGATTTGTGGGGCTGGCCGACATGGAGCATCCTTGAAAATGGGCGACAGATCGAGACGCAAGTAAAAAAACTCCCGGCGGCTTGCGCCGGCTGGGAGTAGTATAGCTAATGGTACATGTACTAAAAATTATGTGGCCCCATACATGATGGTTCTCATAGGCCCTAGCGAATTAGTACATTCATCTGCTGTCAAGAGAGTGGGGGTGGCCATCCACCTACATCCCAATCAACTGCCTCGCCAACGCCATTTCCACCGAATCCCCATCCTGATTCAGCGAGTCCAGCCCTGACTCGGGCACATCTCCTGACGTGCTTTGCGCTACCGCAATCTTCTTGGCCATCAACTGCAGGCAAGTCATCTGCGAGCTGCCGGCATAGCCGAAGAAGATCACTCGCACCGGATGCTTTTGACCAATCCGCCATGACCTTCGCGCCGCCTGTTGCAACGTGTAGACGTTGTAGCCGGTCTGCAGAAAGGCGATGGTGGGAAAGTCGAGCAGGTCCAGCCCGGTCTTTACCAGCTCCGGGTTGGTGATCAGCGCGTCGATCCCTCGGTCTACCTGGTCGAGTATCCAATCCTCGCGCCTGGCGGTATCCACTGACGCCCTCAGCACCGCTACCTTCAAACCGGCCTGTTCCAGCAACCGTTTCAGGCGTTCGGTGGTGTCGCGGGTGCCGCTGTACACGGTGTAGGCCAGGACCTTGCGGCCTTTGGCTTTTTCCGTGAGGCAGAGGTCGAGCAACGCCTGTTCTTTGGGCATCTTTTCTTCATCTGCAAATATCGCAGGCACAAAGGCTAACGTGTCTTTGCTGCGTGGATGTTTGACGATTTCCGGTCGGAAGCAGCAGTCTGGCCAGGCCAGGAGTACGTTGAGTACCACGCCCAGAAGGGTGGTGTCTCGACGGGCCAGTGCCTGACGAAGTTCTGCGGTGAGTTTGCCTGCCAGTTGCTGGTAGGCCGAGGCCTGTGTTGTCGACATGGCGATGTCGATGAATTCCTCCTGGTAGGTCGGCAGGATGTTGCCACCAATGTCTTTGAGTTTGAGAAAGACGGTGAAGGGGAGCACGTAGCGGTGAATGCCTTTGGGGCCGAAGCCGGGGGCTTTTACCGTGCGTACCGAGAGTTTTTTGCCTTTGGCGGTTTTGTGCGATTGGTTGTCTCGCTCGGTGTAGATGTCTTTCAACACCCCGTGGTCGCGCATAAATGACATGGCCGAGGGGGCCATGCTGCCGCGTGCGTTAGGTTTGTAGCCGTCCTCGATCATGCTGCGTGTGAGGATGCGGAACAGGAGGTAGAACAGGTCGTCGGCGTAGCCGCCCATCAAGGTGCCGGTCAGCAAGACGGTTTTACGCGCTTTGGCTGCCAATACGCCCATGGCCTGGCCTTGGGCCGAGCCACTGTTTTTGTACTCGTGCCCTTCGTCTACGACCAGCAGGTCGAAGTAGCCATCAGGCAGGTAGCGCTTGATGAACTCGGTGGGTTGGTAACCGCCCTCGCCAAAACCGAATTCGATGTTGGCCATGGCGCGCTCCATGCGCTTGGCTTGGCGGTCGCTAAAGACGAAATTGCCTTGAGCATCCATCAGGTTGATGAACTCGCTGACATTGTCGATGAGCATCGAGGCGAGAAAGTCCTCCCCGAAGTCGTTCAGCAAGCGGTCGGCGCGTATCGGGCCAATGGTCGGTATGCGGCACATTGATTTATGAATGGTTGATCGGCGAGTACCGCTCTCAGCTTTGCCCGGGCGCATCAGCGTCCAAAGCGGGCTTTGGCAATGAGGGCAGTTTCGTCGGCGTTCTTCTTGGATAAATACTTCGACAGTGATCCGATTGCTGTCTTGGTCTTTAAGCATGTGGCCGCAGTTGGGGCAGCTTGCAAAGCGATGGCCACCGCCAGAACGACGTGGCCAACAGACTGGGCGCCAGTGAAATCCCATCCGCATGCGCACGCGCCCCAGGATGAAGAACTCTTGTCGTCCGTCGTAGGCATCGCCCAGTTGATCGCGCAAGGTGAGGAGTTTGACCAGGGTATCGGGCCCATTCAGTACCCAAACCCGAGCATCCGGAAGGGTTTCAAGGATCTCGCGTCGCCACTTGTAGACCAGGTGCGGAGGCGCGATGACCAACGTGCGGCGATAACCCTCGCTGTGCATAACGGCTGCAGCGGCGATGGCCATCATGGTTTTGCCAGTGCCCATTTCGGCGTTGATGATGGCTGCCTGCTCATTGCGATCGAGCAGCAAGGCAGTCACGGCTTGAACGACCTCGGCCTGTGCGGGAAACGGTTGGCGTTTGAGGCCGTCCATTATCCGTTGGCGTGCCGTGTTCAAGTGTCCGGCGTAGACCGGCGGGTTGGATCGATTGAGAGAGTCGAGTAGTTCATCGCCGAACTCGTTGATAAATTGAGTCAGTCCAATGGACAGGGTTGAGAGAGGGGCTTGGGTGAAGCCTTGGGACAAGTCGTTCATGGGTGTTTCTCCGGGAAGGATGAAACAGGGCATGCACGACACCCCGACGGGTATGGTGAATACCCTGTGGGTTGGTGTGGAAGCGCCGGATTGGCGTGGTGGGTCAGTATTCCGATGGCAGCAACACGGTGGTTGCGCTTCGGTCGGCTTCGGTGATGATCCAGAGTTCAGGCTCGATGTCATCGTCGAGGGTGTATCTGGAGAGCAAGCGGTCCCCATTAGTCAGTGCGTGTTGGTTACTGGTCTGGTCGTAATATTCGATCTCGCCCCAGTCGCCCGCAAAGTGCCGTTTGAGATAGTGGGTTACGTCGAGAATGTCGTTGTCCACCAGATCAGCTATGCCCTGGGTGATGACCAAGCGTCCCGGTGTAAAGAGCGAGGGCGTCGGGTGTGGCTCATCAGGCTTGGCTGATGTATCAGCCGAGGAACTGATGGTGATGACACGTCCGAGATCGGGTGAGCCTGGCGTCATATCCCATGCCCGGATAATGGGCACGAAACGATCCGTCAGAATGCTGACCTCGGAGACGTTGCCGTCCTGGTCTTCGGTAAACTCGGTCTTGCGGACCTTGTCTTTGTAGGTGTCGCCCTTGAGCACTAATACGCGCCCATTTTTTGAGGTAACAACACCCGATATCGCTCCGGCAGCTAAGGCCAATGCCAGATGCCAGCTCGACAATTTCCGAACAGGCGGTCGTGGTTGTATGCCGTTTTGACCGAAGTGCAGGGTGAAGTCCGGCCACAGGCCGCGCAGTCGTTTGACCTCTTGGCTGAATTGCTCCGGTTCCAGTGTGATGCGGTAGAAGTGTTCCTGCTCTGTGGTCGCCGACAAGACTCTGTAGGGCTCCCACGGCCAGCTTTCGGGTAGCGCTTCTGCTGTTAATGTCCCGGCGCCGATAGCCTGAAGGCGTGCGCGTAGGTGTTTGACGTCTTGTGGTTGAGCCAGATCCTGGCGTCGAATCCTGATGCCGAAAATCACAACCTGTTTGAATGTCGGATCAGACGCGCTGTATATCCTCAGCTCAGTGAAGTGGTTGCACAGCCATCCGCACAGTTCGTCGTCCAGCACATAGTGCGGAACAATAAACACCAGTACGCCGCCGTATTGCAGCAGAGGAAGCGCTCGTTGATAGAACGCTTTCTCCAGGCGTTGGCGACCGCTGCCTTGGTACTGTGAAGCGCCGGAATGGTCGCTGACCAAATCTCCGTACGGTGGGTTGAGCCACAGCAGTCCAAAAGACTGGCGGCTGATCAGGGTGTCCATCAGGTCGCCGTGCAGCACGCGATCAAGCAGTGTTTTGCAGTGTTCAGCACGCTCCTGGTCGTACTCGACCGCGTAAGCCTCTACGCGATCACGGCCCAGTGCATGGGCGGTTTCGGCCAGTGCAGCGCCTTCGCCGGCACACGGATCAAAGATCCGCATTTTGCCGTTGGGTGAGGGTGCCAAAGCGAGTAGCGCGCGTTCCAGTGTGGTTTCGTCTGTGGGGTAGTAACCGTTGCGGGCGAAGTTGTGCGCCAGGCGCGGAAACATCAAAGCCATGATGAGGCTCCTTGTTTGAAGGCTCAGGATTGAGCGTGAGTGGTGAGGTGGCCCACGCGAATCAAATCGCCCAAGGCAGGTTCAAGCACGTCGAGCTGCAGCGATAAACGCCAGGCTGTGATGGGGCCTAACGTCCCCGGAAGGGGCAGCAACATGTCGTGTTGGGTGAGTACGTCCAGGACCGGTTCACGCCAGTGCGGCAGAAGCGGCAACGGGCAGGTTTCAGTGATCAGCGGCCAAAGCCGTTGATCAGGTGATTGCCCGTTTTCAAGCAGGGCGTAGGCCAAGTGATTGGCTCGATCGGGCTGGGCGCAGCGTCGATCGAACAGCCAGATATGCAGCAGGCTGCCGAACAAGGTGCCGCGAAATTGTCGCGTTGTGCGCTTTTCCAGTAAGTCGGCGTTAGGAAAGACCGGAAGGCTGCGCCCCTCAGCAACGATGTGAAATTGCTCCAGGCCGTTTTCGGATGAGCCGAGCGTGAGCCTGGCCAAGAACTCCTGCAGCGCGGTATCGCGGCCCCAGGCAGAGAGAAAGACCAGATTGCGCTGCTCATCGCAGGCGCAGGCGTCGACAAATAGGTCAGGGCACTCCTCAATGTAGAAGAGCGGGGTAGGGTTGGGCATGTGAACCTCCAGTGTGGAGGGTTTCACCGCCCTGAAGGGCTATGAAGCCCTCAGGGTTTTGGTGGTGAGTGGGGTGTTAGTACGGCGCAGTGAGTGGTGCGTCGGATTTGAACGATTTGTCGTTCGGGTCAAACCAGACGGCGATTTCTTGAAACAAAGGGCTGTGCCTTTTCAGAAATGTTCGCACCCAGTATTGAGCGCGAAGTTCCACGGCGGCATCGGCCTGTTCGGCTGTTAAGTCCAGGTCCTCTATAAACAGGTCCCACAGCTCTTCATCTGTCGACACCTGGTTGTTCGCTAGGTGATCGTCGATGTGGTCCAGCGTCTTGGTGGTCAGGTTGCTGAAAATCGGGTTCAAGGTGAGCTCCTGGTGTGAAGAGGAGCGCCCAAGAGGGAGTTCCTCATGGGTGTGCCGATTGGCTTGGTTGAGTGGCGGGCTTTGTCAGGTGTTGGACATGTTCCAGACCTGCAATTTGAAGTCATGCAGGTAGCCAAGGTCTGAGAGCCGACGACACTGTTGGCGTAATTGCTGACGGTCAACGGTGGTGTCTAGCCTGACTGTGTCGCCAAGTGGCCAGAGGGTGCCAAACAGCAAAGCATCTGCGTCTGGGTTTGTTGTTGTGTCAGGCGGTGACATTCCAAACGGGGCATCGGTTTTTGATACCTGTTTGGTGCTGGCTGTTACGGGTCGCTCAGTTTGCCGATGTTCTGGCTTTGACTGGGGAGCAGTTAACTCTTCATCAATGGGATCAGGTTCGTTAGGCGAGAGCTTGTCGGTGTCCTCTGAGGTCAAATTGTCCACGTCGTCGAGGCTCATGCTGTCCAGCTTTGCACGAATCTCAACGACCAAACGACCTGCAGTGGAGTAATACGAAGGGCGGATTTCCGTTATCAGAAAGTCGCCTCTGTATTTGCCTTCGTCGTATTGGTCGAGGAGGGCGTCTTTGATGACGAACTCACCGATTGAGGTGGATAGTCGACCCACGTTGAAGTCGCCATTGCGACCGCTGATGGTACGGATGGCCAGTTGGCCAGGGATGTTAATCATGCTGAGCTCCGGACAACGGTCTGTCGGGATGACAGGCGTGTTGCTGGCAAGAGGAGAGGCCCTGTTTGCTTGGGCTTGATCGGGGGAGTTGTAATGCGGCGTCAGAAGGGCGGACTCTCCGAACTGAGCGAAATACACAAGTAAGAAGCGGCGTCTGGTGGTTCAACGCAGGTGATTTTGAGCTCAAGGTGCCTATTCTTTAACACAGAGATCTGGACAATACGCGGGTAGTAACAGAGCAGTGTTTCAGGTTGCCCCGGGTTTAGATGCAGTTCCCGGTACACCTTGAGTAACAAGGTACATAGGCGCAGTACGGTCACTTCAGCGCCGTTGGGCTCGTCCCATTGGACGGCTAACTCCCAGGCTTTAGGGGTTAAAACCACGGGAAGTTTGAGTAGGTGAGAGGTGAAAGCGGTGGGGTGGTCCATGGCATTTCTCCGGGTACGAGAAAGCACCAGGCCCGGCCGGGAGGTGATTTCCCGGTGGCGAATGTTGGAAAAGGCACCCGTAAGGGCGCCTTGATTTCAATCAAGCAGACTGACGTTGTTCTTCATCAGTCGGTTGTGGTGCACTCCCCGAATCGGGCTCAGAATTGTCCTCAAGAGGTTCAACCGAGTCTTTCGGTTTGGCTTCGTAGACGGTATCGCCATCCACTTTGATCCAGCCGATAAACAACAGGCGCCCTTTGAGACTGGCTCCCGGTTGGCCTTGTTTATTGCCTTTCTCGTAGGTAAATGCATCAGTCCAGATGTCACCGATACGAAAGCTCGCAATCACTTTCTTACCGGCTTCAACGGCTTCTTGGCAGCGACGAATCAGCATTTCAGCTTCGGTGCCAACGACGTTGCAGTCGATATAGGAATACTCGACTTCATCGGATGAACCGCGCAATGCAGCAATGGTGACTGCCATAAAAGGCTTGCCTTTGCCACGAGGTTTGACTTCACGGATACGGTTCAGATAACCAATACCAGTGGTGTGCAGGTCGAAGAATTTGCTTACGTTGGTGCGAGAGGTGCTCATGGTGATTCTCCAGTTTCAAAGATGCAGAAAGCGGAGAAACACTTCGCCCTTGGGGGAAAGTATTCCCCGCGAAGGTGGGTAGAGCTGGTGAAGCGGTGTTTAGAGCATCAGTTTTATTGCAGCAAGCATGACTCCAGCGGTTGCTGACAGCATCAGGCCCATGCGGATGGTGAGTTTGACTTCAAGCTGAGCCAAATCGGCTTTAAGTTCTGCGTGAAGGGCGGCCAGATCTGCTTTGGTTGCCATCAGTGAATACATATCCGACTCCAAAGCTTCAATGACTGCATTAGCTTTCTGCTCGGGAACGTTAATCGAGATCAACGCTTGATAGAGAGCCAGTTCGGTTTTCATCAGACCTCCAAAAATAATCGAGAGGCCTGCCCTGACGGGGGAGGCCCGTCATGGGTGGGTAAGTAAGATGCTTCCATCAACTTGCGTCGATTGATCGCGCTACCGGAAGCTGTGGCGATCTTGGGCGTGGATCAATGCGGTAAACCGCACCGTAGTCTTGAAGATCCTGACTACTGGGCATGTTGCTGACGACGTCAGCGGTACATGAGCACAGAATGTGAACGTGATTGTTGATTGTCAAGAGCTTTCAGTAAAAAACTGACAGAGAGCCTTCCCGGCGGGAAGTATCCCTAGTAGTGAGTGCGACCGATTCAATGAATCGTCTGGCTCAGAGCGTGAACGTTTTCCTGAGTACGAGATTCAGTCGGCTTGCTGTCGCAGATCCGAGTGTTGGTGACATACCAAAAGTTCAAGTCGATAGCGTTAACACGAACAATGGCGGGCAGTTGATCCATTTCACGAATCACGTTGTCAGGCACGCAGGGAGGAGGAAAAGTTCTCTGTCGAGTTGATTGATGTTGTGCGACGGCTAAAGCGTTGGCTTTTTTCACGGCATACAGGAATTCCCGAATGACAGTGCCAAGTGTAAAACCAAGGTTATAAGTAAGTTTGGACATGGTGCTTTTCCTGCAGATTGATGCGGAGAAAGCACTGGCCCTGTCGGGGAAGTGAATCCCCGCGAGGTGATTTGCATTAGGTGCTTCTATCGACGGCGTCGATTGACCGCGCTACCAGAAGCTCAGCGGTCTTGGGCGGATCGGCACGTTTACCGTGTCGCAGTCTTAAAGATCCGGACTGCCTGGGCATGATGCTGACGACGTCAGCGATGCATGTGCTTAGAATGAGAATGGCTTAAATTTTTTTCAATATTTGTTACGTTTAAAGTTTGAGTGAATGTTTCTGTGAGGGCTGAATTACAGTGCAGAACTGTGTAGCGAGAAATATTTTCTAGATTGGACTTTGCTGCAACTTAAGACGAAGCTCAGCCATGCGAAGTCAACATCCTTTGCTTGAGCGACTCATAGTCAAATGCGTGAGGTTCGCCGCTGTTTTCTCCTTGATGCAAGGCATCACGGATCGCCTCAACTTCGACGCTGGGCTTTTGCTCTCGTCGGATCAGATCACGAATGCACTCGTTGTCATTGGTGTCGAGGCCTGCATCGATTTGAGACTTGATCCAGTCGGCTTGCTGGTCTGTCACTGTGATGATTTTGCGCATGGTTGGCTGAGCCCTATTAAGTTTTACTTCAAATGGGCGTGTTCATGTTGTGCATGCGGTCTAGCAGTCAAATCAACCCCCAGCGCTCGCATCACTAGCAGCATGGTTTTCAGTGTAGGGTTCCCGTGTTCGCTGAACGACTTGTAAAGTTGCTCTCTAGCCAGCCCCGTTTCCTTGGCCAGCTCTGTCATGCCCTTCGCGCGCGCAACCACTCCCATAGCCTTAGCGATATAGGCCGCGTCTCCAGTGTCCAGGGCGTCCGCGAGGAACACGGCTATAGCCTCCGGGCCGTCCAGCGCTTGCGCGGGGTCGTAGTCATAAATGGGTTCGATCATTGCGGTCTCCAATCATTTGCTAGGCGTTTCGCTGTTTCTATGTCTTTGGTCTGGCTGCTTTTGTCTCCACCACATAGCAGGATGACAATTTCCGTCCCGCGTTGCTGGAAGTAAACCCGATAACCAGGGCCATAGTGAATCCTCAGCTCGCTCACTCCCTGACCGACAGGTGATACGTCGCCGGGTAGGCCATTGGCCAAGCGAAAGATGCGGGCGGCAATTGCGGCCTTTGCCCGCAGATCCTTTAGCTTGCTTTCCCAAGTCATGAAAGTGGCAGTTTGTTTAATTTCAATCATAGGTCGACTGTACTTTATAAATTACATAGATTCAATCTGTCTCGGCTTAACGTACTTTAAGTTCCTATTCTTGAAAGAGTCATGCCAAAACCCCAAACGAAAAGCCACCGAGAGCAACTGACCAACACTGCTCTCGGCTACGGTCCACGCAATTTCTGAAAAGCATGCCACCTGCAAGTCTTGAGCGTCTTGAACCTCTGGGCGGTGATCGTGACGGTTCAATTTCGCCTGGCCGATTATCGTGGCTGGGGCCAGCAAACATAAGGCACGCATCCGCGCACAAAGGGAGCCCTGTGTTTCGCCGGCGGGCCACCGGCAAGGACAAGCCGCTACCAAAGGGTAGCCTGATGATCTTTCACAAGATGATCAGGCTACCCTTCGGGTGAGCTTTAAAAAGAGTGAGCCGCAACACCAGTGCGGCTCTTGGATGACAGTGCTTCGAACCTCAAGAAAACCCTATGTGCCTTTGGACTCGCTATTCACGAGTTGACGGCTGCGTGTCTGGCTTGGAACAGGGAGACACAGGGAGAGCTTTCGACCAGATCCGCACGCGCTTCCCGGAGCTCAGCGTGCTTTGGGGTGGTGATGGGTAAACCGCATCACCGGGCGCTACTGATGACCGCCAGTAGCCAGCGAGGTGAAAACATTGACGCGTCCATTATGTGAGGGCTCCCATGTATGTGCAACCCGGCGGACTGTAACGAATTAATTGACTGCGACGACGGCACCTTCGGGTATGGATGCAGGAATGCTGATGCCTGTAGACCCCATTGAAGGCGAGATGAGAATACCTGTTCGATTTACCCCTATAGCGATGGATTGAGTGAGATCAACCAGTGCCGACGGCAGGCCTGGCGGGTTAGCGCCATGAACGTAGGTGTATGCCGTCCCTGCTTCAAGGTAAGACGCAACACCGTCAGGTTTAATAAACCATGGCGGAAGGCTAAAAGACGCGTCGTCAGGCACACCGTTGAAACCCGGATTCGATTTGGCAAACTCAGCGACTGCCGCTCGATAGACCAGCATGTTGCGGCTTAGTGAATCCAGTGCTGCCCGTTCAGATGTTCGCTGCGCTTGCTGTTGAGCGTCAATAAACAGCCCGGTGGCCATGAGCAGTATCGTGATAACGAGCCAGTGCATCGTCATCGTCAAGGCTCCTTGTATAAGGGGACGTGCAGGTCTCTAGCGTTCAGTTGCATGCGATAACGTAGCTACAGACGCCCCCGGCAATGAAGGTTCCATAGTCGTAGAAGCCACACGTCACCACGCGATTGGAGTCTGCATAGGCATAATTGCCCCCTGCATAGTCCGGCCGGGGAGCTGGATGCGGGTTGGCAGCGTCAGAGGCTGACCAGGTGCACTGTCCGGCGGTGCTGCCGCTGGGAAGGGGTATTTGTTGGTTGTGTGAGATGAAGCCAGTGAGCACTTTTGAGCCGCCGCCTGAACGCCAAACGCCGGACTGGCAAGAGAGCGCGACACCTATCGCGTTTTTTGCCATCAGTGTGTGATCGCCACACGCAGTGCCTTCAACCGCTAAACCACCAATGGAGACATACTCACCGGTCGAGAGTCTGCCAGTGGCTGTGATCGAACCAAGAGACGTGATTTGCCCACCCATCAGTGGGCCATTGGTTGACAGACCTTTGTCGTTATAAATCCGCACCCAGTCAGGATCCGTCTGATAGATCCCGCCGCCCCATTTTTCGCTGTACCAGCCCGTGTCGCCTCGTGTTCTGAACCAGCCGCCGGTATAGGTCTCACCGGAGATAGTGGCGGTGGCACCACTCAATTCGGCAGCGGAAGACACATTGCCCGCTGCGGTGATTGTTCCAGCGTCGTTGATGTTGTTGCCGCCCATCCCAAGGTCAGTATTCATTGTGTTGAGTTCGGGGCGACCAGGCACGGCATTGCGATACAAGTAGTCGTTGGCCAAGGTCCCATCCATCAAAAACAGCGCGCTTGCGGTATGACCAGGGCCGGGAGAAATGGCGTAGTTACTCAGTGCAACCTGCCAGCCACCTCGGACCCCCTGGACAACATCAGGATCGATTTTAGAGATGAATCCACCTGGGCCGCCCAGGTGTTCAGCTATGGTGCGAATACCCATTTCCGGAATAGGTTGCCCGCCTGTGGTGATCACAATCACTTCCAGTTGGTTGGGATTTGGTTTGCGGGCAAGGCCAAGGATGGTCTGCCCAAAGACATTGGTGGCGCTGAAACCTGCAGGTAGATAGTGGGTGTTGATCAGCATCGGTACCGTGATCTGTACCGGTACGGTTGGCGTAGCGTTGGCCAGTACGGTCGCGAAGTTGTCCTTCAAATAGTTGACCTGGGCCTGCGCGATGGTTTTTTGTTGATCGGCCGCTATCCGGTAGTCCTGGGCGTCCATTTGTTTGAACTGCCACAACGTAGCCAGGGTGATGACGATGGAAAGCACCATCAGCCCTATGGCCATGTCCAGACTCAAAAAGCCTTGTTGGTTATTGTTATTGATCATTCCAAAGGCTCCTCGATGACTGATTGACGATGTCCTGATCGAGCAACGAGACCTTACCTGCGCGGACTTTTTCCCGGATGCCTGGCCCGTCTGCTCCGGTGAAAAGCAGGGTTTGCAGTGTCAGGCGGCGACTGGCGTCATTGTTTTTCGACAGGGACTGTTGAATAACCGCCACCAGCCCTTCGGAGAGCAATTCCCGGGCATTACTCAGTAAGGGGTGAGCCAGCGCACATATGCGCTCAATGCCTTGAATGACGCTGCCAGCGTGACCCGTGCTGATAATCAGATGGCCATTGATCGAGGCCTTGATCACTTGCGCGGCGGTGGCGCTGTCGCGTATTTCGCCGACAAACAACAAGTCGGCTCGGGTGCGTAGCGCCAGAATCAGGGCCTCCTCGTAACCGCCCAAGCGCCGGGACACGGGCACCTGAATGCAGCGGCCCTGGCCATGCAGACCATGTAAAAAAGGCTCCGGTGGATCCTCTACCGCCAGGCACAAGCCACCCCACGTCTCCAGGCGGGCTTTAACCAGCGAGGCCGCGCTCGACGTCTTGCCGGTGCCCATTTCTCCGCAGATAAAAATCAGGCCGCGCACGGTGTCGGTCATCAGCGCATTTTGCAGTGTGTCCGGCAGGCCGAGCATGTCCAATGGACGAATCTGAACCGACGATTTGCTCAGGACAAACACGGGTTTGCCGTTCAAATCCAGCAACTGCGTGACCCTTAGCACCACACCATCTTCGATTAAGGCGAACTCCGGGTCGGCAGCGTGTTTGTCGATGCACTGCATCCGCAAGCGTTCAAGGTCTGCCCGCCAATCGCAGGGAGCTTCAACGCGGCGCGCAGACCCCGGCAGGCCTTTGACGTCTGCGAATCCGTCACCCAAGTACAGGTCAACGAATTCTGCTTCGGAGATGACGCTCACAGACGACTCCTTCAATAAGAGGTCCAGGCGATCGTGTTGGCATCCGATGAACAACTGGTCGAAGCAGCCACCGCAGTGATTTCACCTGCTACAGCGGTACCGCCGTTAATGGCCGTGGTGGTCTGCTTGTCTTTGGCCATATTGGAGGCGAGGGTGATACAGGCATTTTTAGGCAGCTTGGTTTCAGTCACGGTGAAGGTCATGCCATTACTGACAACAGTGACGGCTCCGTTCCAGCGATTGGTGAGCGTCGTGCCACTGATGCCCATGCCGCCTGTGCCTTCGAGGTTTATCAGCGGCGGCACGAGGTTGGTGCCGGACGTGGCGTATCCCGTCGTACTTTTCAGGCGTTTGGTATTGGTCATCAGCGTGCCGAGGTTGCTCTGCTCAATGGTGACATCTGAGTTGCCGAATGTTCGGTAGCCCATGTACACAATGAATCCGAGCGCCACAGCTATCAGCATCAGCCAGAACATGCCATCCAGTGACAGAAATCCCCGTTGAGAATTGCGAGTGTGTGCGGGCATCTTTCGTACCTCATATCAGGTTGGGTTGCGTGGGTGAGTCCTTAAAGTGATTCCGTCACGGTACTGGCCAACTGGAAAATCCCGACCACGACCAACATCATCATGATGCCCATGGCCATGGAGGACACGCCGATAAGGGACTTGGCAATGGCCTCAACCTTCTGCAGCGTTTGCTCCAGCCAACGGTTGGAAAAGCGCTCCATCGACTCGGCAAAACCCTTGCGTGTCGCGAGCACTTCCAGAAAGTGCATGGCCATTGCATCAGGGAATTCGTGGCCGGCGAGTTTGAGCGCGGTACCGAAATTCTTGCCGGCACTGACGCCGTAATGGATGGCGCTGAGCCGTTCTTTCAACCACGGCGACGCGTTACGTTGCAGGGTGTTGAGCGCATCGAGCTGGTTGATGCCGGAGCGCAACATCACGGCCATATTCAGCAGAAAGATTGAGCCGTGAAGGGCTTTGTATACCGACCAGGGCGGCAGCTTTTCAGCTCGCACGCGCATTGTCTGAAAGAGTCGGGTCAGTTGCAGCTTCCACGCAGGGCTGCTGGCTGTGACCGGCAGCCCGCAAAACACGGGCAGGGTGGCAACAGAGACCAGGATAAAAGTCACCACGCCGATCAGTGTTACCAGCCCGTAATGGCTCACGAAGTTCGACACGGCGTAGAGCAGGGCCGGGATCCCCGTCCAGGCCTCGGGATTGGAGCGTTGCGCCATTGAGGGCACCATCCACATGGCGATGACGTACAGCAACGCGGCCATCACGCTCCAGACCACCGAAGGAAACACCGTGGCCGAGGCGATAAGGCGGCCTATGCGTTGGCGTATTTCAATGATGCGCACGCAATCCCTGAAGGCCTGAACCAGATTTCCGGTTTCTTCCCCAGACGCGATCAGAGAGTTTTCGTCATAGGGCACCCAGCGATCACAGGAAATGGTTAACGACTTTCCTCCCTTCACTTTTTGGGCGATATCGCGGCAGGCGAGGGACACCGGGTGCAACTTCAGACCGTTATCGCTGAAGGCTTTGGCCACGGTCAGCAAGGCCTCCTCAAGCGGCACGCCGTCTTCGAGAATGCCCATCAGGCTTTCATAGAACTGGATGCGTTCGTTCTTGCCAAATTGTTTGGCGTAGAACGCTTCAGCCCACCGATTAAGCATCTCCCTGAAGTCAGTCAGCATGATCGACCTCCAGGATCTGCCGGTCGAAGTCGAGCGGGCCAATCATCATTTCCGCTTGCCGTGGATCTACCACACCCTCTTTCAGTTTGATGATCGTGTGCGCAGTCTTGGTAATACCGCCCATTTCCTTGACCCAATGCCGCCGCGCGGCACTGGCGCCCTGAGCGTTAAATACGTGCATAAACTTGAGGTCTGGCAGCAGGGTTTCGGCCACCACTGTCCGTCCGGTGATGCCCAGGCCTTTGCAATTCGGGCATCCGGATCCTTTGAGGTAGGCCAGGGCGAGCGCGTCCAGATCGTTAAGGCGTTGTAAAAGGGCCGGGTTGAGTTGATCAAGATGCAGCGAAGCCGGGATGCGGCACTGAGAGCACAGCACGGGCAGCAGGGATTGATTGATCACACCGGTCATCAGTGCCGGATCCGTGACCAAATGCCGGTCGACACCCATGTCGATCAATCGCTGTAACCCGGCAACCGCATTGTTAGTGTGTAGAGTGGACAGCACCAGGTGACCGGTCATCCCACCCCGGAACGCTGCTTGGGCTGAAGCAAGGTCGCGGATTTCTCCGTACATGAGAATGTCCGGATCCAGGCGCATGGTGTTGGTAATCCCGTCATTCCAGGTTTCGCCTGCGCCCAGCGGTGACTGATTGGCGAGCAGCGGATACTCGGGAGGATCTTCCATCGTCAGAATGTGTTTGGTGCCACCACACTCTTCATACAGGCAATTGAGGTTCACTTGCAGAGACTTGGACTTGCCAGAGCCAGTAGGGCCGGTGATCAAATTGACGCCATAGGGCAAGCTGCGGATGCGATTGAAGGCCTCAATTTGTTGAGGCAGAAAGCCAAGGTCCTCAAGTGACATTTTGGTTTTGTCGTCATACAGAAGGCGCAACACCATGAGCGGGCCATCCACCAGTGGCCGACTGGCCACGCGAGCCCCGAACAAACCGAGCTGCTCGACGTATTTGCGTTTGATCCGGGCGTCTTGACTGATCTGCGGTTGGAAATGCTCTTTGGCAACGTCGCACATGCTGTTATAGAGCGATGAACACAGCTCCATGCCGACCTGGCTTTGATGCTGTTCGGCTTCCCACAAAAGCCCGTGGATACGAAAAAACACCCGGGTAATGTCGTGGCCCACGACAAAGTGCACGTCGCTCGCATTGCGCCGATGTGCCTCTCCCAACAGGTGAACCACTTGCGCTTGGCGTTCGGTCTCAGTCGCTGAAAGGGCTGTGCCTTTCACCTCTTCGTCGGACTGGTACAGGGCCTTGATATCGCTCATCGAGCAGACCTTGACCTCGTAGGGATGGTTTTCGTGTTCGAGCTGGTCCTCAAACGCCATCACATACGCATCGGTCTGGTGTTGCGCCGACACATACAAAATGCCGTCGCGGGTCAGTGCGCACAGTTGGCGCAACTCAGGTTTTAACTCCAAGGGGCCGCCACTACCCGTTAGCAGGGTTTGATGCGGCATCGCGACCGCTACAGAAAATGGTTCTGAGCAACGCTCGATGGCGTCTTCGGGACCAGCAGTCATCTGCGTCATCAGCGTTGACCCGGAATCAAGCCAGGCAGGATGGGCAACGCCTGAGTGCTTCCAGAGGTTGGCCTGTTCACATCGCTTGAGTGCGTTGGGGATTGATGTGAAAAGCCCAAGGGGAAACGTTTACCGTCACGCTCAACGACCACGTTGTCGACAGTCAGGGTGACTACGCGGTAGCCCCCGGGCAGTTCTTGTGAAGTCGAGCCCGCATCGATTTCAAAGCCGCTGCTGTAGAGCAGGGTGGCGCGCAGGCGCTTGCCGGACCCGAATACAGCTTTAACAACGGGTAAGTCCGACTGGCTGTTAGTGCCGCGAAGGGTGGCTGACAACGGTTGGAAAGGATTCGCAGTGGACGGCAGGGTGACTTCGCCCAGGATGGACTGCTCCGCCTTGGCGCGCTCAGCCTGAGCTTTGAAGAGAATCGTCTGGCTCTGCACAATGGCCAATTCGCCAACGTTCAGTCCGGCCAGGTTGCCCTCTGCAGCCCAGCCAAGGGAGGGAAGCAAAGTGATTGCTGAGCACAAAACCCACAGCGCTTTATTTCGCATAGAGATCACCTGTCACTGACCACAAGAGATGGCCCGCCTGATATTCGGTACTGATTTCGCGCAGCCGAAGGCCTTGGGCTGGCACCCCTGTCAGTGAGTCCAGCGGCGTAATGCCTGTAGCGAAGCGCAACTCAAATTGTTTCCACTGAGGGGGCGGGGGAGGCGGTGGTGCAGGTTGACCCGGTATCGCCGGTTCAATTGGCACCACGACCGGTACTTCTTTGAGGGTTGGTGCTTGCGAGAAGCTGTGCAGCCAGGAAGACAGGTTTGCCAGGATGTCGATTGCGTCCATCAGCGGTTCGTCCCCGGCTGCGGGGATCGAAATATCGAACTTCAACGTGGCTGAATTACCTTCGTCAAAAAAGGCCGGGTGATCCGAGAAGTAGCCCTTGGTCGCGGCAATTAGATCATCGGCCGTGCTGTTACCCGTGCGTTTGTATGAGGAGAGCACGTGCACGCCATCGCACTGAGCATTCGAAAACTGCCAGCCCTGAATGGAAAGGGGCAGTTGGTAAAAGACCTTGCTGCAATGCGCAACGAAGTCAGCCACCGATGGGCGCTTGGCCCAAGGATGTTCCAGGGCTTGAGGCGACTGCTCTTTGCCCGAGTCTTTTTGAAGCCGGGCCAGCTCGTCTAAACGTTTTTTTTCAGCTTGAAAAGCCGCTTCCCTGGCAATCTGGTCCTGATGACTCTGCCATTGCGCCCAGCCTATAGCGCCCGCTGTGATCAAGAGCCCGAGCATCACACACTGCAGCAGCTCGGCTTTGGATAGCCCAAACACCAGAGGGCGCAGTCGATACTCACGTTTTAACCGTGAAGGTTGAAGCAGGTCTTCAATGTCGATGGGTTGCCCGCCCATTTCAAACTCTACGGGCAGGTATTCATGGGTGAAGTGGATACCACGGCTGCGTTGCTGTGCCACCCGGCGACGCACCTCAGCGCCAGTGCCGATCATGTCGCAACCGGAAATCACCCCGCCTTGGTACACCGCCACCAGGGCATATTGATCGAGGTCCGGGGCCGTTTTCCAAGCCGCAATCCACGAGTCGCCGAGTTGTCCGGCCAAGGTAGCGGCTAACGAATACATGCCCTTGATAACGCCATCACTGCGCGCCACAAATCCTGCCTGAATGATGGCAGGTGTTCTTCGAATGGCGACTATGTCCAACTGGTGCTCGCGCCCGTATTGCCGCGCTTCTTTCATATGGCCGGTGACACCGCCCAGAGGATGCCAGCGCAGGCCCGTGACGAATGATTTGCCACGATGCTGCAGTATCTGCACCCGGGGAGCGCGCGGGATTTTGGCGGTTTCGTCGGCCATGGCTTACCCCTTTAGTCCGGCGCAAAGCGTGACGGGGCTGGGGCAAGTGCGAGGGCTATGCAGTGCGCTGGGACTGTCTATTTCGCTATCGACCACTGGCGTGATCAGCACCACCAAAATGTTGTGGCCAGTGCTACGGATCTGGCTGCCGCCCAACCCGAAGAAGCCAGGGTCCCCCACACCTGATTTGGTTGCGTTCTCGCTGTTCTCCTCGAAACCAGTCAGTACCAGTGTCTGGCCGCTGCGCAATTTGACCTTGGGTGACAGGTTCTTGGTGTCGTAGTCGGCTGTCTGCACGCTGGCGCCATTGCTTTCAAAGGTTTGAAAGGTGGGCTTGCTGCTCATGCTCAGGGAAATCATCAGCAACAGGTTGTCCTGGTCGATGATGCGCGGCAGCAACATCATGTTGAAGCCGCTGGTGATGGTGGCCGGGGAGAGCGAAGTGGATGAGCCTACCGACGGTGTGGTGGTGGTTGTGCTTGAGGCCACATAGCTTTTAACGTTGCCGATCTGGATGGGGGCTGGCTGCAAATTCAGGGTGGTGACAGAGGGCGAGCGGACGTTGGAAATTCGCCCCTGCTCTGACAACGCTTGCATGATGATGTTAGAGCCTGCCCAGGGCGACCCGGAGGTGTCCAAAATACTGATGGAGCCTGAAACCGCGTCGCTGCTAATTCCCGTCGCGGTGTTCTTCAGGGAAAAGCCCCATTTGTTGGAGAGCGAGGTGTAGACCGCTGTCCAGTTCAGGGCGGTTTGGTCTTTGTCGTTGAGGCTCACCTCGAAAATCTTGACGTTGAACAGCACTTGGCGGGTGATGCTGCGGTTAATCGAGTTCAAGTACTTGGCGATAGTCGACAGCACTTCCGGTCGGTCGCTGACCGTCAGCGTGCCGGTGGAGCGGGAGAGAAACATGCGGCCAGCAGGTTGCTGGCTCAGCATGGTCTTGATGTTCTTTTCAATGTCGTCAACCAGCGACGTCTTGATCGTAACGGTCGTGCTCTGGTTGCTTCCGGATTCACCCGAAGCCCCCGTTGTCGATGAACCACCGCCCGAGCCGCTTCCACCTCCGGTCGACGTGACCAACCCGGACTTCACCGTGCTTTCAATCACCTGGTCATCACCAAAGGCCCAGACATCGAAGGTTTTAGTGTCGAAATAAGTGATTCGGACACTGCGATCGTCCGAGGAATAATTCCAGGCCAGGCCCAGTCGTGCAGTGACTTGGTTCAACAAGCCTGAGAGCTTCCCGCTGAACTTAATCGGCAAGGTGCTGTGCGCGGACAAGACCGTCGCATTCAGGGATTTGGCATTGCCGGGCAAACTGCCAATAACCCCGGCCGGCATGAAGCTGGAAAGATTGTCGGCAGCGTTCAGGGCCGATGGCGCCATGGGTCCTGAGCTGCCTTGAGTCGCACTGGACAACACGCTCGGGTCAAGGGCGTCTGGCGCCACTATCACGGCAACCCCGCATTCACGGGTGATGGCATGCGCAACCTCTGCAATCCCAACGTTATAGGAGGGGCTGTAAGTGATGTCGCAATCCATACTCAGCGGCAAACCGCGCTTGGCGAGCATTGGCTGTTTAGAAACCCACGGCTTATCGCTGAACACCACCGTGTCACGGGCTGGCTCCTGCTGTTGATTACGCAAGAAGCGGCTGTACTGCGAGGCCGTGG
Organism: Pseudomonas sp. FSL R10-1350; assembly: GCF_009600525.1. Lineage (NCBI taxonomy): Bacteria > Pseudomonadati > Pseudomonadota > Gammaproteobacteria > Pseudomonadales > Pseudomonadaceae > Pseudomonas > Pseudomonas sp. FSL R10-1350. The sequence continues at coordinate 62,372 of NZ_WIVR01000005.1, read as the reverse complement.
CCGCCTCTTGCTCGGCACGCTTGACGGACTCATTGACCCGCTGCACGGAGCAGGAGCTGACCAGAGCGACCATGGCTGAAAGGGCAACGCCCTGAGCCCAGAAATGCATAGCCATCAGGGTTTCCTCTCAGCGATATAAATCAGCCGCTGCGACGAACTGCCATCGACAACAAAAGACCGGGGAGCGGCGTCATACAGCGGGAAAATCTGCTTGATCGCCTCTTGAAAACTGCCTTCGAATCGCAGCGGCGCATCAATGGGGTAATCCAGATCATCGACCTTCCAGATCAGCCGCCAGTTGGCTGTAGCCGCCCAGCCTTCGACGGTTTGACGGAGGGTAGAGCCAGTTGAAGCCGCCCATGTCTGGGCCAGCGGCTTAGGGATGGCCGCCACTGTGGCGGCGGGTTTGGGGGGCGTAATCACGGCGGGTGTCGCGGTGACGGGTTTTGTTTTGCTCGCAGCGCTTGTGGGAGGCGGCGAGTTGAGAAGGGGAACTGACTTCGGCTGATCAAGAGCTGGCAAAGAAACGGTACCCGTTACGGGGACAGACGGCGGGGCAGTTGCCACCAGCACTTTAGAGGCCGCACTGCTGCTTGCAGCGCTTGCCGGAACAGGCTGCACTGAAATCGGAAGATTAGCCTGCGCAACTTGCGTTAACGCAGATCGTGTTGAATCCGGAAGCTGATAACCAGGGCGCAGGACATAACAGACCTGGCGGTTCACCTCATCGACCTTCACCTGCCATGCGGGCCCGGCTAGTACTTGAAGGGTGTTGCGCAACGTCATCGGCCCCAACTTGTACTGCGCTGCAGGCAATTGCCGCGTGTAAAGAATATTCACATGGCCAGAGTCAGCCGAGCACAGCGAATAACCTGAGCGATCCATAACGTACTGCATGGCGTCACGCAGATTCGGCTTCATATGGGCCGGGATAGAGACGTCGATAATCTGCGCCATCAGATCCCGCTGCCCTGACTCGGGCAGCGTGCTCACCAGGGTGTACCGCCCATAGCGAACGACCGGTTCTTTAGAAGCAACGGCCCCGCCAGGGTACAAATCCGGGGCGAGCAAATCGGGATTGCGACTGCTGTCGAATGCAGGCGTGGGCGCCGGAGCATTTTGGCTCGTGCAACTGGCGACAAGCGCGAGCAGGGATAGAGTGGTGAAGTGCCTGATCATATGCCGAAAGGCCCCCTTTGATGATGGGGGCACGTTGGCAGGTCAGTGCGGTGGGGGCATTAGGAAATAGGTTTTTGGGGGGGGGCTGGATTTTCGTTCGGGTGAGTTTTGGTGGGTAAATCGCTATTCCAATAGCGTGAGCAGCCCTAAGCGACAGACTGCAATCGGATGATTCTGTTGAAAAAGTCGGTCCTCCCAGATAGCCGAAGAACTGACTGCGGAAAACGCCTTTCTTGCGCGCTGCTACGCAAGATCTGATGCTGGAAGCCTATGCTAAACGTGAAGGTTTTAATCTCAGGTGCGTACTTTTTGCCGTGGAAACCATGGCCGGCTTTTTCAATAGAATCGGTCAATAGCTGCCCGGAACTCGACCCAGATCGGCCATTGTCGAGCGAGTCTTTCGATTTGACGTTGCCAGACGGTATCGTGCAGTAACCTCTTCGACATCTACGTGGAGGGGGCGATTTGATTAGGGTTATTTCGCCGTCTCGGTTGACGAGCTGACTGAGGGTAGGTGATCGAAGCCAAGCCTAACTGGCAGACTTAGGCTTAGCCTCTTTGCTGCACTATCTCACCGATGGGCTGGGTGGCCCTATGCTTGAACGAACTGAGCTTGGCAAGTGCCTCCCATGCACAGATCCGATTTCACAAATTCTTGGTACGTAGTAGCATTTTTGCACTCGTGAGGGTGGGCAGAATGCTGAGAGTCGACATTGAGTGAACCTGCTGTGAAGTAATCGGAAGGAAATTCTAACTTTCCACAGTTGCTGCGTGATGTCAGAGGGAGTTCTCATGTCCATATGAGTATTTCTTTTGGAAGATTGATTGACAATATGCAGCTCTAATTGAGTAAAACACTTCAATAGTATGAAATCTGAAACCAACATTAAGAGTGAAAAAATGGCCAAGGTGACGCCAGAGATGAAAATGCCAGAACTCATGGTGCTTTTTCGCACATTAGCGGTTGGATTTCTGGCAGCAGAAGTCTGGAGAGTGGCATCCTATCTAGGCAAAAATTTTTCCCCTGAATTTATCAATGTTAATTTTTGGGTTCAACTATCAGTAATCTTAATTATTATAACCCTCTGCTGCTATTACGTTCTCAACCGAGGTGCTATATCAGATGCCGCTCGTATAATACGTAGCTGTCGGATCGATCTACTCCTTGCAGTAGTCGTCGGAGTATGGGTCAATTCTCTTTTGGCACCGAATCTCAAAAAAATTCACGATATAATTCAGAATATCGACCCCTACTGGACACCTGCAATACTGGCAATCTTATGCATTATGTTGATATCGCCGATATTTCAAAATTTACGAGCACGACTAAGAAAAGATATGCCTCAGCTATATTTCTTATCAGATGATGAAATAAAGCAAGGTAAAGAGGATGCATTAGATTGCGGATTCCAAGCTGAATCATTCGCGAGAACAGTATTGGCTAGCAACGCACACCCAGGCTTGGTGTTCGGTATCGATGGGCCTTGGGGCGTAGGTAAAACCAGCTTCATAAACCTCGCAGCTCGTCATTGGGAAAAACACCCTAAAGAAATCATTGTCTGCCGCTTCGAACCCCTTCGCTTTGCTTCTGAGCCTGATCTGACAGACAGGTTGATCAAAGAACTGTCGGCCACTATTCAACGAGAAGTCTACGCGCCCGAATTTCGACCAGTTGCTAATCGCTATTCGCGCCTGATTAAAGGCAAAGCAGACATATCGTTTCTGGGCTTCAAGCTCGCAGTCGAGCCTTCGCAAGAAACCCTAGATGAGCTTTTAGATGACATTGACGATGTGCTCCGCCGTATTGGCAAACGCGTTGTCATCGTTATAGATGATCTCGATAGATTGGATGCCAAGACAGCCAACTCGGTCCTATTTGCTTCACGCAGAACGTTCAGGCTGTCTCAGGCAACTTTCATACTCTGCTATGACACAGAAATTCTAGCTGGCATTCAAGAGGAAACCTCGCGCGCACGTGAGTTCCTCGAAAAATTTGTTACTGTAAAACTCAGCTTGTTTGTCGACACCTCCTCAATACGAAACTTCCTGACAAGGGACTGGCACAATGAGGAGCAGAGACTTACATCGGTACCTTCAGACACGATGGTACGGCTCGGTGAAGTACTTAGCGAGGTTGCGGAAATTGTTGGCGGAGATAAAGCCGCAAGCTATTTGCCGTATGTTGGAGATCTTCGAAAGGTAAAACGTTTCGTAAATGCCCTTCTTATTCTACAAATGGAACGAAGCGACCTGTCACGAACAGACTTCAATAAGGTTGACCTGATCAATCTCATATTACTACACCTATTCTACCCAGGCACCTTCAGGCTAATTTATGCAGAGGAGACTGAAGGTAGATCTGGTCGGTTCTCTCTGAAGATAAATCCTGATGCTGACAATTTTATGAACTCACCAGCGTTCTCAGGGTATTTGGATAATGCGCCAGCTCAAGCTTTCCTGCTACGTCAACTCTTCGACGCAAAAACTCTTGAACTGCCCCCACGCGCAGATATAGAACAGTCAGTTAGAGTTAGCCGCGCGTGCTTTAACCATGGAAACTCTCGAAACCTAGAAAGCTACCTAAAACTCATTGTAAGATTTGTCACGCCTGAGCCCCAAGATACCTTCGTTATGTATCAGAAAGCTGTTGAAGAAGTTGTGAAAGGTAAAAAAATCGATATTATTCTGTCTTCAGAGAACTTCGATCTGGCTGTCCACGAGCAAGCCCATGATCAATTCTGGAGACTGCTAGTCAATAGCTCTTCCAGCTTCAATCATGTTGCAGCTGAGGATGCCATTAACACCTTGGTCGAATACCTACCCCGCTACGCAAGTATCGGTCGGTGCGACGGAAGCTTGCGCCATAGATCGATCTTCTCACTTTTGAGACTTCTTGATCGAGCCGGTTGGGGGAGGACGAATAACAAGCGCCTCGAAAACTCCAAAGAAAATGTGATAGAAATCGCTAGACGCATTTTTGGCACTGAAGAGTACAAAAATATGGGGCTGCTTGGCCGACTTGCCTGCGTTGAGCGGGGCGCTTTGGGTTGGAATGACTTAATGCTATTTAGGCTTCAATGCTCAGCAGATCGCAGAGGCCAACTGTATAACCTTCAAACAGCACTCATAGTATTTGATCATCCGAATGCCAAAACATCTGGAGTAGTGACTGGGTTGGCAATTATGGGAATGAGAAGGATCTCCCAAGAGGTGTTCGCCAAATTCAAAACTGACTACATTGATAAAGAAGTAAACTTTTACTCTGCGGTCGATGCAATTCCGGTCGAGAGCTTTGATACTCTTGGGCTTTTGATTACCCATAAAGATGACCCTAAAATTAAAAATGAAGTCGTCAGTAGCATATTTGCCAGCCGGTTAGGCGTAAAAAACTTTGTGATATACCAGTTAAGCAATAGCAAAGAGGCTAATGGCTCTGGAGTCGGCTGTGGTTATTATGATGAGTCAGGGGTTGAGGATAATCACGGTATTTCAATACTGATGGATCATTACGTATTCGGGTTTTGCTTCAATCCTGATGTTGATGAAAATAATGTCTACCATTTCCTTGACTATTGCCTTGCTAGTCTCACCAATTCATATTTTGAGGTGGTATCAGATGATGGCTTCGTGGCCTCCAAAGATAGTTTGATAGGGCACTTCGATATTGAGAGAATTGCCTTATACTGGAAAGAGTATGGATCTTTTGTCCGTGCAAAAGCCGAAGAAGTCCCCGGCCGGAAGGTGGTGACGTCTAATTACATCGCTACCTATGCCGAAGATTTAGATGGAGTATTCAAAGTGCTTGATGAAATTGTGAACGAAAGAGAACCAGCATAACTAACAATCAGCATGGCAAAATGTCTGCCCTGAGTGCGAGAAACATTGTCCGCTTTTGGCCGATAACTGCCTGTTATGAACGACTGCAGTCGGCCGACTCTCTTTAAAATGTCGTCCATGGTTTCCACGGTTGAAAAGTTCGTGTTTGAGATTAATTACTTTATTTTGAACGGAGGGTTCAGGGCTCAAATTTGGGGTGTCTGTATACAAAAAAGTCGTTTTCTGCTGTTAGTACGTGGGCAGCATCTTGGAAGGGCCGGCTTCTCAACAGAGTCGGTCAATAGTAGACATTGTTCAAATCATCCAAGATCGATTACTCACTGTAAGAGCTGCGCCTGTAACGTGCCTGGCTGCGTGATCGGGACTGTATGAATCTCGACCAACGCAGATGGTCGGAGGAAACAGGCTGGATCGTGCATGCGTTGTTCGTAAGCGTCCGGCCAAGTCACCTTCCGAACTCCAGCATTAAGGGCGATGGTGTCCGCGTATTTTTAAGCGGACGCAATCACCCTTATCGCCAGGATTCCCATGCGCCAACAAGGGTATCCCGACCGCAGGTTTGCTCGCCTACTTCATGGTGGCCAAGTTTCCCGATCACTTGCCGTTGTACCGGCAGGAGAAAATCTTTGGCCGCGCCGGAGTGGCAGTTGCGCGCTCGACCTTGGCTCAGTGGGTCGGACAAAACGGCGTGCAGCTCCAGCCACTGGTCGACGCACTGCATGAGACCGTGCTGAACCCGGACGTGATTCACGCTGATGAAACACCGGTGCAAATACTTGCGCCAGGTGAGAAGAAAACTCACCGGGCTTATGTTTGGATCTATAGCTCGACGCCGTATTCGGCGCTTAATGCGGTGGTTTATGACTTCAGCCCAAGCCGTGCCGGAGAACATGCACGCAACTTCTTGGGCGACTGGAACGGCAAGCTGGTTTGCGATGACTTCGCTAGCTACAAAGCTGGTTTTGAGCAAGGCATCACTGAAATCGGCTGTATGGCTCATGCCCGCCGCAAGTTTTTCGATCTGCACGTGGCGAACAAAAGTCAATTGGCCGAACAGGCGCTGCACTCGATCGGTGGCTTGTACAGGGTCGAACGCCAAGCGCGGGACATGAGTGATGAAGACCGCTGGCGAATACGTCAGGAAAAGGCGGTGTCGATCCTCAAAAAACTGCATGACTGGATGTTGGCCCAGCGCGACCTGGTGCCGAACGGATCAGCCACTACCAAGGCCCTCGATTACAGCCTGAAGCGCTGGGTCGCGCTGACGCGCTACCTGGACGATGGGGCTGTGCCTATCGACAACTATCAAGTGGAGAACCAGATCCGGCTTTTGGGCACTCGGACGCTCAAAATGGTTGTTTGCCGGGTCGCTACGCAGTGGCAAACGGGCCGTTGCGATCATGAGTCTGATCCAGTCGGCGCGCATGAATGGGCATGATACGTATGCCTCTCTCAAAGATTTGCTTACGCAGCGGGCCAGTGAGATCGCGCAGTTGCTGCCGCATGAGTGTGTGTATGTCTGATTCGCGCTAGGTGAGTTGGGTGTGCTAATAGTTATATCATAATGCCTTGCCTAATCGCGGGCGATTAGTCAGTACACTACATCAACGATGAACAACTCACGACAGGGAGTTCGAATGAGTACCTTTGACGGCAACCATAAAAAGATAATTGCTGCTTTCATCGCCTTGAAGAACAAGGCCACCATCTTGGAGAAGCACACGCTACGCGGTATTTATCAGATCAACAAGAATCGCTTTCCGTTCATCAATGTGCATAACTACTTTGCACACCTGAGGAATGTATGCGATCTGCCGATCGTTTTCATGATAAACGAAGAGTTATCCAACACTGCGGCGAGACACCTATGCTCCGATTTGCTGGTCGAAATGCTTCAGGAGCAGTTCCTGACACCAGCCGTACAGATCGATGGCAAACAGGCCGCTTTAGTGCGCGAGGATTTCGAAGCGTCGTTGTCCGATGTAAGAGCGCTTCTCTCGGATCGTATCAATGGGATGGTTGGTAGCCTAATGCTGGACTTCACGGTCTCGGCATTCTCCTGTTTCGAACACTGGATCACTAAGCTGTACGAGGGCTATGCCGAAAAGTTGGAGACTGATCATGAAAAGAGCAGAAGGGACAAGGTCATCAAGCTGCTCGACCGGCATGGCGAATCGAAGTCGGATGAGGAGAGGTCTAAGTGCGTGGACAAAATCCTGGATGTGCGCAGCTCCTACCGCTCTTTTCCCGACAAGATAAATGAGCTTTACAAGCTTGCCGATAAGCAGAAGTACGGCAGGGATATCAACCACGACAAAGATCTCATCAAGTTCTTGGGGGCCTGCCGTAACACGGTGCACAACTCAGGCATTCATCGAAAGGGCCCGCTTCAGATAACCTGCAACGAAATCACCTATTACCTAAAGACCGACATGCCCTGGTATAGCCCTAGCTATCCCCAATCGATCGCGCTGCTGGGTGAGTTGGCAGATATCTATAGCCACCTCATAAGGTCACTAGATGATTGGCCGTTGGAAGCCGTCTGTGAGGAAATCACGTTACAACCAAATTTGAGACGTTTTGAAATCGCTGTCCAGATTGCCCATGAGTCTGATAGGGAGACGGAGCTTGAAGACATCCTCATTGAGAATCTGGAGGTCGGTGAGGTACAGGCGGCGAACATTGTTAAAAAGCTGGCGGAGATCAAAGCGGACACCTCTCGTGATCCAAAAGAGTTCTGCATTCATGAGATCATGACTGCCGATCTGCTGAAGCCGCTTCAGCTTAACCTCGGATCATGATCTTGGGATGCTAATGAACGTAGGTGGCTATCTAGTCTTTTCGGAGACATTGTAATGGGGGCAGACGGAACACTGATTACCCAAAATATCTATGCCTGATTGTAGCTTATATAGCTGCCTAATATGAACGCCCGCATCTGGCCGAAAGAAGTGCTTCTTGTTCATATGTGATCCATCTAACTCTCTAAATTCTGACCGGTCACAGCGAACCAGCCAGTTCCGCCCGATTGTTCACCGCCATATCCGGCTCAATCAAATCCTTAGTAAGCTGCCGCTTATCCAGTAGCATCTGCCATAGCATTTGGTCGATGGTGTTCTCCACCAGTGGGATTTTCACCACGACCATGCGCATTTGCCCGTTGCGATAGGCTCTGTCCTCAGCCTGTTCTTGCATACCTGGTGTCCAGGGCAAACCAAGAAACATGACGTAGTTCGCGGCGGTCAGGTTGTTGCCTGTACCTGCCGCTGAAGTCGTGCCAATAAATATCCGGCTAAAGGGATCACTCTGGAATGCGTCGATTGCTTTCTGCCGTTTGCCAATCGAGTCGCTGCCTACCAAGGAAACGCACCCATAACCAGCGACTACACACAGTGATCGCAGTTTGCTGACAGTGTCTTTGAATTCGCAAAACAAAATTACCTTGTCCTCGACGTCCAGCTCTGCGAGCAGTTCCATCACGACTCGAATTTTCACCTGCTCCAACAGTTGGCGAAGTGAGCCGAGTCTGGCAAGGCAGGGCCTGTCTTCAAGACGAATGCGATCGTACTCACTACGTTCTTCCATAGAGAGTTCGACCGGTAATGTTTGCCGTTGCTTGCCCTTGAGTCCGGGCAACACGTCTTTGCGCCGACGTAGCATCCAGTCGCCAATGGCATCGCGCAGGTTTTTGCGAAAGTCCTGACTGCCAGCGAATTGTTCGCAGAACTCTTTGAGGGGCAGTTGCCCAACCGGGTGTCCAGACAGGCGCAATAACGTATGCAGTTCTGATTCGCGATTCAGAACGGGTGTGCCGGTCAAAAGGTAGCGATTGGGCACTTTTGCTGCAATGTCGAAGCCGTGGCGGGTCCAGGCCGCAGTGGGCTCTTTCAGACGGTGAGCCTCGTCAATGATCATCACTTCGAAATGAGCCGCTTGCAGCACGTAATCCCCCAACCGCTCGTAGTTGGTAATGATCCACTGTGAAGACGTGTCAAAGACCTGCAGCCCGATCCGGGCCTCTGGATACACCATCTGGATTTCACGCTGCCAGTTGATGATCAGCGTTGATAGGGTGATGACTAATATAGGCCGGTTTGCCGCCCTTACAGCAGCCGCAATGATGGCCTGACGTGTTTTGCCAAGGCCCATATCATCGGCCAGTAACGCACTGGTGCGTTGAAGCAGGTGCTGGATGCCTGCCGGTTGATGGGCCAGCAACGAATGGCCGTTTATGGCTTGGGCGATTTGTTCTGGGGTGAGCTCGGTACGCTCGATTGAGGGGATTGCAGCCAGGTACAGGTCGTTCGATGATTCTTCCGCAGGCAACTGCGCCGCACGCTCCTGGGGCGGTCCACCGAGACTGATTCGTGTGATGGTTTCGGCAGGAACGATTGAGCCATCGGTCAGCAGCTCCTGAATGGTGTCGAGGATCTCGAACTGTTCCTCTGACAGCTCAAGTTCGAGAATGAGGTTGCTACGCACCAACTCAGCGCTGGCATCGATGCGCCAGGCCTTGGATTGGCCGAGAAAGACACCGCGCATGCGGCGAGCAACTGCGACGGCTCCAGGGTGATAGTCACCCGACAGCAAAATCCCGCCGCGGACGAGCGGGGCGATACGAAAGACAAGCCCCCAGGTGAAGGCTTGACGATCTGGCGCGCTCTGCGCTGCCTCGATTCTTTGGCAAATGGATTGCCATGTATCCTGAAAACGCCCGTCGGCCAGCTCCATCAAGCGATGAAATATAACGTCTAGCTCTGGCAACAATTTGTCTTTGGGTAAACGCCAGAATCGAAACATTGGATGATCGTTGCGGCGAATAAAATAGCCGCCACGCTCAAGCAGTAGCTTTCGTGCAACCGGGGCAGAAGGCTTTTTCTTTTGCACACGATCCCGTGGGTAAATCTTGCAGGCCCTTATCGTTTGGCCATCGAAGTACTGGAGGCGATCACCCATTCTGGCTAGAACGGGCTGTGGGTATTGATCGATGTCTCCCAGCGGAACACACCAGCAGCGGGTATGGGAGGTTGAGTTCAAATAGTGTGTGATGAAGGGGGTAAGAATCGCAGGAGCGAGCTTAAAGTGCATGGCCCACGTTTGTGCGACCTCAACCTGGCGTTCAGAAAACTTCTGCAACTTGGGTTCAAGCCCGAGCAGCTCTGAGACAGGACTTCTTTTCAGTGTATTCACCCATGATTTCCTCTGCGGTTCGTGGGTGAATGTCTGATGTGGAGTCGGTGATGTTCCACCGTTAATGCATAACCCCTTAACTTGAAATTTACGTCATACCCGAGTTTTTGAACGCAGAAATTTCATTGGCTGTACTGCAGATCAAAGTCCCCTCGGCTTTTCGAAGTTCGGCTTGCCATTCAATGTGGGATAACTAACCTTGCAGCCATTGGCTTTGTAGCCTGTGCACCCCCAGAAGTCATAGCCTCCGTCGCCTTTTTTCTGCCTTCGGGCGAGAGGTTGATTACATTTGACGCAGGTGTAAGTGGCGCCTGTTTGAGCAGGCCGAGTAACTGACGCCATGGGCACGCTCGGTAGTCCACGCTGCTGCAAGAGTTCTTCTTCCAGCCGTTTATGCAGCCGTTCGACGACAGCGCCATAAGTGGCTTGGCCTTGGGCTATCTTGTCCAGGTCGCGCTCCAGCTCGCGTGTAAAGTCCAACTCGACGAAGCTGAAGAATCCTTCGAGCTTGCTGATGGTTTCTTCACCCAAGGGCGCCGGGATCAGCTTGCGACTTTTCTCCTCGATCATTCCTTTACCGGTGATGTTCTTCAGGATGGAAGCGAAGGTGCTGGGGCGACCAATGCCGCGCCGTTCCATTTCCTTGATCAGGCTGGCCTTGGTGTAGCGTGATGGCGGCTGGGTTTTCTTCTGCAGCAATTCGCCGTGGTGCACCGGGATGAACTGTTTTGGGGTAAGCGCGGGAACCGGATTGTTGGCTTCTGCGTCCTTTTCATCGTCGGTGTCATCACCCTTGAGCAATTTCAGCCAGCCAGGGTAAGACAGCGTTTTACCTGTCGCAGTGAAGCGCAGCGGTTTACCTTGGGGACCTACTGCAAGAAGCTTTGCCGTTCTCACGTCGTAGACAGCCGCTTCGAGCTGGCTGGCCAGCGCCCGGGTCCAGATCAGCTTATAGAGTGCACGTTCCTCATCGTTTTCACCGGCTGAGGCTTCAGCCCAATAAGTCGGGGTGATTGCCGGGTGGCCTTCTTGAGCACCCTCGGCAGCTTTGAACGTGCGTCGAGTATCGACTGTTTTCATGCCCAATGAGGTGGCCACCGCTTGAATGTCCGCCATAGCCTCGTCCGGAACATTGGGATTGTCTGTCCGGTGATAGGTGATGACACCTTGTTCATATAGCCGCTGAGCAACCTGCATGGTCTTGTCTGGATCCCACTTCAAGGCGTTGCTGGCGGCCTGTTGCAGTGAGGACGATATGAACGGGGCGGGCGGATGGCTATCGGCCTGGCGATCTTCGCAGTTTTCGACTACGACGTTGCGAGTGCCGGCGACGAGTTGGGCGAAGTTGGTGTTCTGAACGTAAGGAAAGTCCTTGCTAGCAAAGTCCGGGACCGGTTGCCAGTCTGCGTGCCAAGTGATGCCCTGGTTCAGATCGATGAAGTTCAGACGCACGCCAAAATGATTGATCACCTGAAAGGTGCGGATTTCGCGTTCACGCAACACTACAAGGAAAACGGCGGGCGATTGCACGCGACCGGCGGAAGTGGGTTTGCCCATGAGGCGGCGTAGTTCCTGAGTTACCAGGTAACCCACCAAACGGTCCAGTACACGACGGCACTCTTGGGAGGCGACCCTGTTCAGGTCTATTTGGCGAGGGTTGGCCAAGGCCTCCTCAACTCGTTTCAGAGTGATCTCATTAAAAGTGATGCGTTTGTAGTCTTTGACTCCGAGCACTTGCTGGATATGCCAGCTGATGCTTTCACCCTCTCGGTCAGGGTCGGTTGCCAGATATATTTCGCTAGCCTGTTTCGCAGCCGCTTTAATGGTGCGTACGGCCTTGGCACTTTTATCCAGAATCTCGTAAACCGGTGTGTAGTTTTTGCGTACCCCGGTGGTGATCATGCTGTCGTCCTGACCTTTGGCCGGAAGATCGCGGATATGACCACCACTGGCAACCACCTGCCAGTCTTCGCCAGGGCGCAACTTCTTCATCATCGGCTGGAGCTTTTTCAGCTTGCCGGGTGCCTCGATGATCAACAGCTTCATGGGGTGATCCCTCTTTAATTGGCAGAGAGGGACTGTCGCGGGAGCGCAAGGCGGTTATCAATGGGAAATGGGAATAGGGGACCGGGTGTTATTTTCGCGGCAGTAGAGTAGTTCCGGGCATGTGCTTGAATTTAAATAATCGAATGGTTTGCACGCAACTTCCTATGTCGACAGGTACTTAAAAAAGAGCCAGAGTCAGCTGCTGTTCCTGGGCAAATCCCTTTAACCACGACGCACGCATGGCAGGATGGCGATAGGGGCAGGTATACACCGCAAGCCCTTTTCGGGCCGCCTCAGCACCTGCCGCCTTCACCGCCTCGTGTGGATTGTTGAGTTTGCGTCTGTCCACCGACTTCAACGGTGTTGATGCCTGCACCATGGGCTGCGCTCCTCGAAGAACAGAACAATCAAACAGTAGCTTCCTGATTGGGAGTATTTTGGATCACCACATAAGGTTGAATCACAAGGTGCTAAATTGCCGAAAAGCAGGTTTGTACCACCAGAAACCTCACGAGTGGCGCGATTTTTTGACAGTCTTCCATACGTACCGTTAACCGGCGAGGCCAAGGCTGTGTTTGTGAGCATCGGCTGCGGCCAGGGCGTGGTAAAGCAGAAAAGCTTCGTGGGCTCGATGCAGTGGGGGCCAGTTCAGGCCGCTTCCAGTGAGTGAATGACGGCAGATAAGAGCTCTGAGGTACTTTGCAGCACGTAGGCACCAGGATTCCCCGGCATAAGCTAGAAATCCAAAACTATAAGGGCGATTTTACATTGATGGCGAGAGCCCATCTTGATCTGCCTGGCTGGTGTGTCGTTTTGTCGACTTGTGATAATATGAATACATGTATTACAGAGGAGCCTGAAGCATGGCCACTTCAATTCGTTTGGCCCCCGAAACTGAGCAGCGGCTCGAGTTTTTGGCAAGCAGTACAGGGCGTACCAAAGCGTATTATTTACGCGAAATAATCGATCATGGGCTGACGGATATGGAAGATTATTATCTCGCGGCTGAAGTCTTGGAGCGCGTACGTAAAAACCAAGAAGTCGTTCACTCTGCTGCAGATGTGAGGAAAGACCTTGGTTTGGACGATTGATTACACCGATACAGCTAAATCTCAATTACGTAAGCTCGATAAGCAATCAGCCAAGCGCATTCTTGACTACATGGATGAGCGCGTCTCCAGAAGGGATGATCCGAGAACGGCTGGTAAAGCCCTCACGGGGCCATTAGGTGGCTTGTGGCGGTATCGTGTAGGTGACTTTCGGGTCATTTGTGAGATTCAGGACGGTGCGTTGAGGATCCTTGTCGTGCAGCTTGGTAATCGAAGTGATGTGTACCGTTAGATCAGCGTAGTCTGCAACCTTGGCCATCTGCATTTCGAATTTATTTGAGTTTGAAGAGTTCAGGGGGTAGACGATGAACTGTCTCCCCCAACACCGTGAGCTTCACGAATGGGGCGAAAAATTAAGCTCCCAATCAGAACGGCTCGTCAGGATCTGGATAGCTATCCGGACCTGAAGCCGGTTGTGGCGCCGATTGAGTTTTATTGTTCTGTTGCGCGGTTTGGTTTTGGGAAGGAGTCAGGTTCACCAGGGTGACGCGATGCGGCAGTATTGCGATGCGGCTGGCCTGAATTTTCAACGCTTCAAAGTCACCGTCGTCGTTTTTCCAGCGGTCCATCACGGCCCGACCCGACAGCAACACGCGCATCCCTTTCTGAAACAGTTGGGAATAGTGCTCGGCATCTTTATGCCACCACTCCACATTTGCCCAAAACCCGCCACGGTCTTCATAACCGCCTTTGCCATCCGGAATCGAGTTGTCGAAGTAGACGTTGATGCGTAGCAATCGACGCGGGTCTTTATTGCCATTGGGGAATTCTTTGAACTCCGGTGTAGAACCGATATTGCCTTCCCAGCCTTGAACGGGCGTGCCCATGGTGTAGCCCTCAGTGAGTTGATTTCTTGAATTTGAAAGGATCGCGGATGGCATGGCTGGAGATGTAGGCGAGCAGGTCCCGGGCTTGGCGGGATGTTTCTGCCAGTTTTCCGGCCATATGATTTTTGTAAGCCTCGCTGGCCAGCTTTTCGAGGCTGCTGTCATACAACGAGTTAAAGAGCAGTTCGGTATCGTGTGCCGATCGCAGCAAGCCGTAGAGCAGGTCTTTTGCTTGGGAACTACCGGCGACGCCTGGCAGCGTTATGGCTGCCGCACCTTCACCGATGATCTGACCTTGCAGAAAGTTGAGTGCTTGTTGGAGTTGCGCGGGAGAGATCTGGTCCAGTGATTCCACGGCCAGGTAGTTTCGCGCCCGGGTGATGTCAATCTGCAGTAGCCCACTGGCGGTGCCATTTGATCAAAATACGAAGTGTCTGTCGGACGACGTTCCTTGCTAGGTAGGAATGTTCGTATATCAATAGTTGCTGCGGTTCGTTGAGCGTATTTTGAGCCGAGCTCCTACTGGCCATGACATTGCCTCAACCCCAATCATAATTTTTTATACAGCCGCGCGTGATCATGAGGGTGAAGAGGGTTGAGGCCCCGTTCAACTGGTTTTCGAGGGTGTTGGTCATGCTCATGTTTCCGCAGACCAGATTGTTATTCCAGCCGCCACCCATCTGAATGCTCTGCATGTTGCCAGCACTGCCCATAGCGACCGCGCTGCCGCCTCCGATGCTGTAAAGCACCTCATCCCCGATCACGCTGCCAGAGGACGAAGCGTTGATAGGGTCAGCACACCAGGCTGTCGCGCTGCAGAGGCTGTAAAGGGTTCCGATCAACCAGGGAGTGATTTTCATGACATGCTCCGGTCGCTGTTGGTCTGGATGCTCATTAGAAACCTGTGCTCCCCAAGAAAGTCTGGCCACGCCGTTGGCAGCAGGCGTATGGACGCCACAGCGCCCAGGCGTAGCCACCTCCTCGGCCTGAACCTGTGGTGTTGAATGTGCGAACACGGCATACGATTGACTGAGCGTCGGCGTCAACTCCTGCCACTTGCCGGTAGTGGCATCGCCCTCTACAAGCTCACCTGCAGGCCAATAGCCGTCGCGCGCAGAAGCTTGCATCGGCAGATAGACATGGACTTGCCCGGTACGCGTAGTGATGTCACCGGCGCGCTGTGCGATGACTGCCCCGGTCTTGTAATCATTGTTTGCTGCAGAAACCCACTGCGGGGGTAAACGTTGCCCCACAGATCTGCGGCGACCATACTGCCGACTTCACGTCGACCGGGGATCAGCGCTTCTGGATAAACCACCTCAGGAATTCCATACCGCCAGGCAATAGGATCAAGCGTGCTCAAGTAATACGGCATCCACGGCGCCGTCGCGCCTTGGCAGTCATACCCCGACGCACTGGCGAACTTACTGAATACAGCACCGCCCGGGTGCCCGATTACATCAGCCTCTTTGAACTTGAGCGCCGCGTTCCCGGCAACATGATTGGTCGTGGCGTCATTGCCCGCCTGAGACAACGGAGTCGGCGACCCCAAAGGCGACATCTCAACCCACGGGTTAGCCCCGGTATTGGAATACGCCGACACCACCGCATCCGGCACGTAATGCCGCACCTTGGTCGACGTCTTCACCTTGCAGCCAAACGCCGTGCACAGCAGCCAGTAGCAAATGCCAACCACCTTGTACTCAAGGCATTGAGGCGACAGCGACGAGGTAATGATCGTTGCTGAAGTGATCGATGCCGAGGCGCTGAAGGGCAGGTTACAGATCAGAGCCTGCGATAGCGGGCGGAGCAGGTGGCGGTTCATCGCGGTTGGCCTTTGGCGTTATTGATGAGGACCAAAGCTTTGGCCACATCCGGCTCGCCGTAGACGACGTAGCGCCGGTCAACAACGACGGCAGGGATCTTGGTGATGCCTAGGCTCCAGGCATCGGCTAGGTCTTGTTGGGCTTTGGCGAGATCGGTTTGTAAGCGTTTGCCAGAGGCAGAGTTGAGGCGGCTTTGGATGCTCGCGGCGGCTTGGTGTGGGTTTGTGGGTAGTGCGCGAGACAGCTCGGCTTCAAGGTGTTGTTGCTGGTCTAAAAGAATGATTCGGGCTGGGCCGGGGGAGGTGATGGGGTGTGATTGGTCGGTGATGATCCAGATTTGGGCTTGGGTGATTGTCGTTATGTACAGAAAGGCTAGCGGCAGCACCACTTTAAGCGGTATGCGGGTGAGGGCTTGTTGGGTGGGCATGGTGCTGTACCTGAGATGGGCTCGGGTACATGGGACTTGAAACAATGAGTATGTGCAGTAGGAAAATGGTTTTTGGTGGGGGATGGTTTTCTTGGCTGTATTCTTGACAAGAATATTTACCACCCTGAATCGGTTGATAAGCTCACGACGTTCTACAGATACATGAACTTAGAGTCATACTCTCTTGGTCAAGATGTGTCTGATATAAAGGAGTTTTATACATGATGTATTCAAAGATTGTCTGAGGCTGGTTTTTTAAGATTGCGGGTCTGCGGAGTACTGCCAGCCTATTATTAAGTAAAGCTGACATGGGATAAGTATTAGCAATGATGACTGCTCTGCTTCATGGGCTTTTTTGCTCAATCTTCTTTTCGCGAGGAGCGATTGGTTGGCGATCAACAAAATACTCTCGAATATTGGAGAGCATTTTTAGATGCTCAGGTGTTTGATAATTTCGATCGAAAATAGTTTTGGTTGCGTCAATATATAATTGTCTTGAGTCCAGAGATGGCGCTACAAAGGTGCCACCGTAAGGTTAGTTCGGTCCTACTCAGTATTGCCTGATTTATAGATTTTTTTAGAATCTCGTGGGGCTGAGTATCTGATAGAGTTTGAGGTATGATATGGTGGCATATGGCCTTTATCTCGTCCATTTTTTCGGTATTGATCACTTTATGAGCACCGTTTCTGCGCGAACTGTCACGATGCGCCAGGTTTTCGAGCTGGTGCTTGCGCTTGGTATAAAGGCAGTGCAACGACTAAAAAATCTGCCTGATAAGACCTTCCCTGATGTTGAAGTGCAACTTCTGGCCGAGCTGACCCTGAGAGAACTGATGTTAGTGATTGCAGGCATGAACCTATCTCACCTCGTCACCGATACGCTTCCCCAATGTGACTTAAAGTCCAGGACGCTTCAGTTAGATCAGGATCCAGACCCACTATCAAGCACGATGGAGTTTTAGTCATGTCGAGCAGTCAATCTAATGAAGCGACTAAACTGCTGGACTACTACATTGATGATTCTGTCGATACAGAATACGCAATTATGCTCTCTGCCCCATGGGGAGCTGGGAAAACTCACTTCATCGAGAAATATCTAGATCACCGTTCGTCTCAAAGAACCGCGAACAAGGGACCTTACTACCTTTATGCGAGTCTTTTCGGTGTCACTGCTATATCCGCGATCAAAGATCAATTCTTCGCCCAGATTCATCCGCAGCTCAACTCAAAAGGTTTTCAACTCTTCGGAAATATGGCCGCTGGTGTCTTAGAGAAATTTTCTGGCGCTAAGGGTGGCGCTCAAGCTTTGAAGGAATTGCTACTGAACCTAGACGGCAAGATTCTGGTAATCGATGATCTAGAACGCTGCTCTATGAAGATCTCGGATGTCATGGGCTTTATCAATACTCTGGTCGAGCATGAGAAGCTAAAAGTGATCATCCTTGCCAACGAGAACGAAATCCCTGAAGCACAGCGTAAAGACTACGACAGGCAGAAAGAGAAACTTGTAGGCAAGACCATTGAGGTGAAAGCAGATCCTTCTGAGGTCTTAGACAAACTTTGGAGCGACCTGAAGCCAGGCGCTGCCAAGGAGATCGTATGTGCTGAAAGGACTGCGTTACTGGCTACTTTCAACGATTCTAAGAGCCCCAACTATCGCAATCTACGCGCTGTGCTAGCGGACTTTGAGCGCTTGGTTGGTGTAGTGGATAAGCGGCTAAGTGATCAACCTAATGCACTGAAGCAGTTGCTGTTATACATGATTGCGACTGGATCTGAGGCCCGTAGCGGCGAATTGAACGAGGCTATGCTCCGGCAGCTTCCGACCACAACTATTTCAATGGGGCGATTATTCTCGAAATCAGTAAAATCTCCTCTTGAAAATGCCTTTGAGAGGCTAAAGAATCGCTACCCCAAGGTCCGTTGGACAGACCCCATCGTCAGCCCTAAGCATTTGGCCAATCTATTCTTCAGCGGTAGAATCGATGTTGATGCAATCAACGAAGAGTTAGCCTGCCATCCAGATGTAGTCGGGCACGCTCATATCCCGGCATGGAGGCTGCTCTGGGATTGGACACGTATGAGTAAATCGGAGTATGAGAAAGCCAAGGCCGAGCTGTTGAGTGAACTGGCCAACGAAAAGCTAACTCTTCCAGGTGTGATTCTGCATGTGGCAGGAATCACCATCACCCTACGCGATTATGATGATCAGCTGATAGGTGGTGAGGAGGAGGACTTACTGACTTATTTCACCAAGTATGTGTCCAGATTGGTAGGCGCTGGTACATTGGCACCAAATAAAGGCTTTAATGCCTTCGATAGTATGAGTGCTTTGGGACTTGTATATTCGTCATATAGCAACCCACAATTCATCTCTATCTATACAATGGTGAAGAATTCTAGTGCGGAAGTTTTACTTAAGCAGTTGAAGGAGAAAGCGTGCAGCTACGTAGAGCGCTTAGCGATTGACTCTGACAGCTATTCTTCTTTATATGAATATGGTGTTGAGGCTGAAAGCTATGGAGGCATACCATTTCTACATCATATAAATGTTGAGGTTTTAGCTGAACTTCTGATTATCGATTCACGATGCAATGATAAGCTTTTCATCTCGCTATTAAAACGATATGAGCATAATTCTCAAGCAGGCCAAACCCTTAAGGATGAATACAAATGGTTGGAGAACTTAAAGAATTGTTTGCTCGAAATGGCCGACGATGCTACGCCACCGTTTTCAAGAATGCTCCGTGAGCGTGTGAGTTACTACTTCGAAAATATTAAAAAGGGAATCGGCCAGCTAGCTAATGCCTAAATACAAATAGATGGATCATCTGTCAGTTTTTAGGGAGTAAACTATTCTAGTGTGATTAATAGAAATTTCGCCACGAGCGATCGCTACGATGGCTCATGGACAGTTACAATAACGACACTCTGGTTTTTAACTGATTACGAGCATGAAGCTCACAATCAAAGCGAGGTTTCTGTGAACGAGTACGACTTTTCGCGACTAAACGACAAGGAGTTCGAAGTTTTCTGCACTGACTTACTCAGCGCAAGTGAAGGAGTCCGCTTTGAGCGATTTAAACCTGGGCGAGATGGCGGAGTGGATGGTCGTTATTTTAAGTCCAAAGGTAATGAATGGATACTTCAGTGCAAACATTGGATTTCAACTCCCTTAGAAAAGCTTGTTAAGCACATCGAAGACTCGGAAATCCTGAAGGTTCAGAAGCTTTCACCAAGTAAATATTTTTTGGCAGTTTCACACCCTCTGTCGCGGAATGATAAAAACATTCTTATGCAGAAGCTTTCGCCTTTTGTTTTGTCTCCTGATGATATATTAGGCCGAGAAGATTTGAACGATATGTTGGCGAAGCATCCGGATGTTGAAAGACGGCACTACAAGCTCTGGATAGCTAGTTCGAATTTTCTTTCTTATATGCTTAACAAACCCATTTTTGACAGGAGTAAGTTTGAACTTAGCGAAATCATCGATTCCTCTAAGCTATATGTAGCTACAGCTAATCATAGTAGTGCGATTGAGACGCTGGAGTCTACGAGTGTAGTGATCATCACTGGTCCAGCTGGCATTGGTAAGACAACACTGGCGGGCCAGCTTATTTTGCAGTATGTCGCAGACGACTTTGAACTTACTGTGATTTCTGATGATGTAAAAGAGGCTGAGGGTGTTTTTGATTCTGACTCAAAGCAGATTTTCTATTTTGATGATTTTTTGGGGCGTAACTACCTAGAAGCTTTATCTGGGCATGAGGGCGCAAAGATTATGGGTTTTATTAAGCGTGTAGCTAAAAACCCAAAAAAACGATTTGTATTAACCTCTCGGACCACTATTCTAAATCAAGGTAAGATTTTAAACGACGTTTTTCATAACTCAAATGTCAAGCGAAACGAATTTGAAATTACACTAGAGTCTTTGGTGAAGATTGATAAGGCCCGAATTCTTTACAATCATATCTGGCATTCTGAGATGGATAGTGAATATGTCGAGCAGCTATATTTACACAAGCGTTATAGAAGTGTAATTGATCATAAAAATTTTAATCCTCGGTTAATACGATTTATTACCGATGTCCAGCGATTGGAAGATGTCCCGTCAGAGTCTTACTGGTCACATACAGTTAGTCTGCTAGATGATCCATCTCAGGTCTGGGACCATCCATTTCAAGCACAACTGGATGACTGTGGTCGTGCCCTAGTTTTGCTGGTCGCTTTCAACGGACGTTTAATTTCAGAGCTTGATCTTTCAGAAGTATTTGCGCGATATCTAGCGAATCCAGGCGCCTCCAGTCTTACTGGAAAAAAAGATTTTCTGCTAAACCTTCGTCACCTATCCGGTTCGATGCTCACAAGATTTGTAGTCAGCGAAAGTCATTCTTTCGCTCGGCTATTTAACCCTTCTTTAGGTGACTTCGTGCTGAATAGATATGCCAGTAACACTCCTATATTACGGCAGTGCTTTGGTAGTCTTATGACACTGTCTTCACTAAAGACGCTAAAGGATATGCTGAATAACAAGATCATCAACAACGGTGTTGCTGCTGAAGTTGTATGTCATATCTTTGCATCAGTTGCAGATATGAATTTTCTTGGATCTAATGCCGAATTTGTAGCGCAGTTATGTATTTTAAGGTCTGAGTTTGGTATGGGATTTAGCTTGTCGGATCAAAGTCTCTCAAAAGCTATAGATTTTATCGCTGGTGAGAAATGTGGCGGTAGTTTCCTAGCGTCAGCACGATTACTTTTGTGGGCACTATGTAATGGCAGTGTTGATGAAAATGCGGTGGAGGAATTTTTGGGAGGTGCTTTTGCCAATGATCCCGGTTATGACGAGCTACTGATTTTAGGTCAACTGCTAAAATGCTTTGATATTATAGAGTATCAATCGCTTTATGATGACTATGACCAAGCCATCACAGATCACCTAATCGCGTCAGTTGAAGATGAGTTTCCAGATGCTGAGATATTCTCTGATTGTAGTTCATACTCAGCAGCTCGTAGAAAATTCATGGAACTAATGAATGAAAAGGCTTTTGAGCTGGGAGCTAATGATTCGTCCAGTGTTGCAGATAGTGTTGTAGGTAATGTTGATATAGATAAATTTTACGATAAATATTTTTATGAAGCAGAGCGAGATTCAGATTATGAATCTTACAGAGCACAAAGCGTGAACTGGTTCGAGCGATCGCTTAATGCTACCGATCCAATTGACGATCTTTTCTCTCGTGATTAAATTAACTTACCTGAGGCTCATACTGAAAAATTAATCATCTGGTAGATTCTCGTATCCGAGATAATGCACCAGATACTTGGAAAAATTTCTGGTTTAAGTCGGATCCCGCTTGGAGGTCATTGGTGTAATCGAGAATTTTGCGGCGGCCGTGAGATTCTCGTACGGGATGATTGCAAGACGATAATGTTCAGTCGCATTTATCGTTCATTAGCCCCTCATCCCCCCACCGCCAAAATCAACCCAGCCTCATCATTCCTAACATTCCCCACCTCTTTCCCAACCGGAAACCATTCAAAATCCTCAGTAGCCTGACACCCGCCCAAAGCCAACTCCTCAGCTCTCCCAGCATCCAAATCAGCCTCAACCCATTCCCGCGCATGCTCCGGCGCGAACACCAGCGGCCGTCGATCATGAATATCCACCATCCCCTGATCACTCGCTGCCGTGATGATCACAAAGCCATCCCCGTCATGAGGCTCTAACCCCGGATGCACTTGTGCAAGCGCTGCAAAAAACATCGGCGCCTGGCTTTTCAAGCGTATGAAGTAGGGCTTTTTCTTTTTCGGGTCGTCCGGATCTTTGACCCACTCGTACCATCCATCTGCCATGACCAAAGCACGGCCGTTGGGCCACAGTTGTTTGAAGAATTTGCCGGTGGTGACGGTTTCTACGCGGGCGTTGATGGGATCCGGGCGTTTGCCTTTTGCCCAGAAGGGGGCCCAGCCCCAGTGCACGGGATCAATGCGTAACCCGTCTTCCACGCCATAAAGAATGCTGACCCGGGTATTGGGGGCGATGTTGTAGCGGCCAATGGGGTGGTTGTCGTAGCCGCTGACGATCTTTCTGTCGCTGGCCAATACGTTCAGGTAATCAGCGATGCCTCGGTACTGCACAAATGGTCCGCACATGGCGAGGGCCTCGTTGGCTGTAGCGACTGCAGGGAGCGTAGACGCATTAAACGGGATGTTCCTCTCGTCTAAATCTCATGCGGACGTATTGCTCAGACCTGTCTTACGCGGCTAACTGTATATTCATTCAGCTAATGAAAGGCGCGCGTCATGAGCTTCACTCTTTTAGGTCCTCTCGTGGAGGGTGGAGTTCCTATACCGCTGTGTTTGTTCAAGATTCCGGCCGGGTTTCAGACACCGGCGGCGGATCATATCGAGCAGGCGATTTCTTTGGATGAAGTGCTCAATGTGCGTTCGCCGCATGTTTATCTGGCGTCTATCGATGGCGAAGTACGCCAAGGGCGTGATTGTGACGCTGCCATATCCGACCGATGATGTGCGCTTGTTGACCAAGGCGGCGGTCGAAGCGATCACCCATGTTTTTCAGCCCGGGTTCAAATACAGCAAAGCCGAGGTGTTACTCATGGATCTACGGCAACCGGGCGAGTTCTCGGATGATCTGTTTGCGGTTAATCAGCCCGCAGAGGCGACCAGGGTGATGGCCGTTCTGGATCAAATTAACGCGCGCTGGGGCAGGGGCACGCTACGGGCTGCCAGTGTGCCCAGCAAGCCGGATTGGGGCATGCGCAGGGAAATGATGAATCAAAGCTACACGACCCGGCTGGATCAGTTGTGGCGACTGTCGTGTCATTAGCAGCAGGACACAACCCCACCCGTTAACGATGGGGCTGCCCATGGGCTGACGCTAAACCTATACCGTTACGGTACGTCTTGCAGCCCCAAGGTCACGTCGTCAATGATCGCTTTCGCCATCTCGCTGAGGTAGTGCGACGCCCAGCGCATGGTTTCGTGGCCATCGTCCATGGCGCCCAGGTAAGAGAGCGTGTTGACGCAATTCAACAGCAAAGAGGCATGTTGCAGGGCTTCTTCACCTGAGACACCGGCAATGACGCTGAATAGGCGCTGGTTATCTGCGTTGCAGGTGCCAAAGGTGGCGCCGCCAACGGTTTTGATCAACGGTGAGACGTTCATAAGGCACCTCGTTTTGCATCGAGGGGTTGGACGTTGGGCAGGGCGACAGTTCGCGTCGGGCATTTTTTGAGCGGATTGAGAGCGTGCATCGGGCATTACTCCTATTGTTGAGGAGCTGCCACGAACCGCCGTCAAACGATTTAGGGTGGCAGCTGTGCGCAGGTTGACGGACCGGGACAATAGGAAACCCGGCAGACCCGAAGGTCTCCCACGCACAGCCGCCATTAACGAAAGTGTGGACGCAAAAAAAGCGCCTGCAATCGTAATGGGGGCGCCTGTGCGCCTATTGTTAATCGGGCCGTCAAACCCGGTCGCTGATGTGCAGCGACGTCGAAAGGGTAACGCTCAGGTCCTTAAAGTGCAACCGCGAGCCGGTTTCTCACTCAAGTTAAACCGGCCTCAAATCGAAGCATCGCAGCGCGCGCCCACCAATCCATATCTGCTCAGCGCTTCAGCGCCTAAAGAGGCATTACCAACTGCCATAGGGGATGCCATAGCGTTCGACATAACGTTTCGAAGGTTCTTCTTGCGGACGGTATTTTCCATTTGATTTGCCTTGGTACGGGCCCAACGGCTCAATCTCTGCTTGGGCGCTGGAGACCAAGACCCTACCCAAGCAGTTGTCCTTCACCCAAACCTTGATAACGCCTCCTGGTGCCACGCCAATTATTGCCAATGCCGAGTAGTTCGCTGCATCATTTGGCCAGTCAGGGCAACGACGCGCAGTGGAGCCGCGCATGATGCTTCGGGCGTTTTCAGTAATTTCGATCCAGCCTTTATAGGTTTTCTGCTCAACGACGGATTGCCAACGCACGAAGATACGTTTGGGCAAATCAGCACCCGTAATAGGGTAAAGGTTTCTTCCTAGAGTGCCCCAGCCCCGGGCGTATTCTTTGTCCAGCCCTGGGTCACCAGACCCAAGCGCCCCTCCAGGCCCTCTGAACCATCGACCTTTCATATCCTCGACAGTGATGTGCTCAACCCAGCCAGACATATAGGAAGGGCCAATGTAATCCAGATTCCAAGAATCGTCCTTGGGGTCGTTTGCACCAGACAATGGGTCGTTTTTACAGGCCGAAAGCATCAAAAGGCTTAGCAGCATAAAAGCTGTTTTGAACCGTTTCATAACACGGCCTCTGTCCCCACATGGCTCCAGATTTTATTGGGTAAGTCTTCATTCGCCATCTGAGTACTTTCGCTTTTGAAAAGCGTGAACTGTAGGGTGGCTGAGGCGAACATGGATGTAGGAGGGAGCAGGTAGATAGCGAAGGAAAAAAACGTTATTTGCGTAGGTGCTGAAGGGTGCGGTCTTTTGAGAAACGGTTGTGTCATCGATGGCTGTTTTTACCCGAGTGGTTTTATAAATTAAGTTTTATTTATATGCCAAGAAAGCGCTTTGATCAGATTGATTTCCCACGTGTGGATCGATTATTTTTGTTTTTTGAACGCATAAGCTAAGGCGGTGGGGATGAAGGCTTGCAAACTGAACAGAGTGAAATTTGCAACGAAATCTATTTTGGTAATTAGTGTGGTGGTGGGCTGTTCTAATGCTTTCGCGCTAGATGCCGGTAAGGCACCGGGTTTCAATTTTCCAGGTTTAACTTCTTCGTATCTTCTCCAGGATTTCAATGGCATGAATCTCCCGGAAGAGGTGGCTTTGACGAAGGACTATCAGAACTCTTATTTTTACTCAAACTGTTACAGTCCAAATAATTTCTATCGAAGTGTGCCTGAAGGCTCAATGGTGTTTTTTGCTCCTTCCGGCTTCAGGTCTACGCCCAATAGTAGCTACCCTCGAGTTGAGTTAAGAGCTAAGAGAACATTCAGTGTGGGGCAAGAGATTGATGTTGAACAATCGGGTTCTGTTTATATAGTGCAAAACCCAAAGACGAAATCTATTATCTTTGCTCAGATTCATGGGGATAAATCGGGAGGGTCTGAGCTGTTAAAGCTTCGCTGGAAAGACGGCGCTATTGTTGCAGGGATAAAGAGTCGTTTTGGCGATAGCGAGAGCCAGTCAACATTGTTGGCGGGTGTAAAGCTCAATGAAAAAATTGATTACAAGATTGAAGCTAAGGGTAAGGATGGCGAAATGAGACTCTCCATCAAGGTTTCCGTAAATGGCAAAAATTCTATCAAGGAGTTCTCGTTCCAGAAGATTGGGTGGGAAGGTGTGGGTTTGTATTTTAAGGCCGGGAACTATAATCAAACTTCTGATCCTGACGGGGCAGCCGCTATAGTCGCCTACAGCGCCATAAATATTGAATACAGGTAGGCATAGATGAAAGTTGAAAAAAGCATGCTGGGTATGTCTTCAATAAACTTGTTGCAAGGCAGCGATAAGAGTAAGTCTTTGCAGGCTTGAGTGGCGTTAGTAACTGACCGAAGCAACTCACCCGCTACCTCTGTAGGCGAGTGAGCACATTCTTTGATGACATACCGCTGTTCCCGAGCAAAGGCCAATTCAACTTAGCTTTAACGCTGAGCGATTGTCAGTAGTACTCCAAAACTCACGAGCAGGCCGCCAAATATCCGGTCAATCCAATGTCGTGCAGCCACCAATTTCTCGCGCACCCTCCCGGCTGAGAAGCACAGTGCTATGAGGCTGAACCATAGGATGTGCGCGCCCGCGATGAACAACCCATAGGCAATTTGTACTGTTAAAGCTGTGTCCGGTCGCACTACCCCCATGAACAGACTTACGATGAAAATCGCTGTTTTAGGATTCAACGCGTTTGTGAGAAACCCCGTACGCAGGGCTGCAAGGTCTGACATGACGGGTGGCGGTGCGTCTAAACGCTCAATAGCCGGTTTGGAACGAAGCATTTTGACGCCCAGGTAGACAAGATATGCCGCCCCTGCGAGCTTCAGAGCACTGAACAACCAAAGCGTTTGTTGAAGCACCAACCCTAGTCCAAGCAGTGTGTAGCACACGTGGACAAGCACGCCCATACCAATTCCCACGGCTGTAAGGACGCCAGCGCGTCGAGACAGTAGCAATCCGTTGCGAGAAACCATGGCGAAATCAGGCCCTGGACTGATGCATGCAAGTGTTGTAATGGTGATCACTGCTATCCATTCGTTCATGGTTTGCCTTGAAATAACTGTTCATAGGCAGCCATGTTTTCAGGTTCCGAGTACTGGTAATAACGATGATTTCTAAAAGAAATGGTGATTTTAAATCACTAATTTCTGACGGCCGCATGCCATCTTTGCTCGCATTGCGTTGCTTCGAATCAGCTGGGCGGCTCGAAAGCTTTACCCGCGCGGCTGACGAACTGCATCTGACGCCAGGTGCTATCAGCCGAGCAGTGCGCTTGCTTGAAGATGATTTGGGCATCGACCTGTTCGAGCGGCGAAATCGCAGGGTTTTCTTAACAAATACCGGAAAACGTCTCGCGAAAGCGGTTAGCGAAGGGTTTGGGGTGATGAGCAACGCAGTTCGCGAGATACGCAGCGACTCCCGCCGTGCTCGTCAGCTTGTCCTGTCCTGTGAACCAACGTTGTTAATGCGCTGGTTGATACCACGCTGGAGCGACTTCCAAACACGTCATCCAGGGTTAGACATTCACTTGGTGGCTGGCGGCGGCACGTTTTCATTCGACCAGGGCATAGACTTGGCTATCCGGCGGGACGATTTTCCCTGCCCTCCCGATTACCATTCTGAGACGCTATTCCAAGAGAAGGTTGGCCCTGTGTGCCGGCCAGAAAAGGTGGATGTGTGGTTCGGCAAAAGCAGGCGTTGTTTGCGTTCGTCGGCTCCGCTGCTTCAGACGATAAGCCGACCTACGGCTTGGCAGGAGTGGGCGACTGCAAAAGGACTACCTGCTCCTGTAGTTGAGATGCAAGCATTTGAGCACTTTTATTTCAGTATCCAGGCGGCTGTCGCAGGTCTCGGAGTTGCTATTGGCCCGTGGCATTTAGTGCGCGACGATATACAGAACGGCGTGTTGACGGCGCCTTTAGGGTTCGTTGAAGACGGCTCACGCTATTGCCTGTTGTCCCCAGTTGCGCCAAAACCAGGCAGCTTGGAAATGGATTTACTTAAATGGTTGCAGGCCTTGGGCTGAGGCTATCCATCAACGCCAAGAGCCGGTCGCGACAGTTACCATGCGCAATCAAACTTCGGCGATGCGCTTTCTCTCCAACGAGGACGAGAACGCCCAGATAGCCATCCCGAGTCCGCTGTGGAAAAGCAGAGGAGCCTAAAGATTGATATTTGCGTAAACGCTTGTAGCGAAGAGGCGAGGCCCTTAATGGCTGGGAAGAAATTGATGATTTGGATTGACCTGATCGGCAAGCGCAGTGCAATCAAAAAGGAGTACAGGGTGATGGGCAGCACTGCCCACCCATGCTTCCACGTCCTCAGGCCTGATCGCAGGTTTTGCGTGGGTGATGTGTCGAAATTCTATATAGCTATCAGCGATAAAAATGAGTAGCAAAGCTGTCAAAAGCTTCAGCCCTTAGGGTAGAGTGCCGCCGCCCGATAATTGGATTCGGGTTCTATTGAATGGAGTAACACCGTGAAGATCGTTAGTAAAACCCTCGCTTCTGCTGTATGTGTTTTGGCTCTTGCAGGTTGTACCGGTACGGCTATGAAGACTCATCAGTACGATAGCAACCAGTACACCGTCGTAGGCCACAGTGAAGCGAGCGCTACGGGTGTGATGCTTTTCGGTCTGATTCCTATTGGTCAGAACAGCCGTTTTGTCCGCGCGCAGACATCTGCAATCCAGGCCAAGGGCGGCGATGCGCTGATTAATACTCAAGTCCAGGAAAAATGGTTTTGGGCCTGGGTTCTGAACGGCTACACCACCACCGTTTCTGGCGATGTGATTAAGCTGAAAACTGCTGAATAAGTAGCATTTGGTTTAAGAAAGCCCGGTTTCCGGGCTTTCTTGTTTTTAGCGTTTGGAGATTCTGTGAATTGAGTTAATCACGATGATGCTCCTGCATAGCCATTTTGTTATGACATCGGTCAGACCGTTGTCATCGTCCATGACGCCCAGGTCCGAAAGCGTGGTGACACCGTTAGACAGTTAAGAGGGGCCGCCCCGTCTTCGACGCCGCGCTGTCGCGCAGCAAACAGGACAGCGAGTATCTTCAGCATCCCCCAATCGGTTCCCTCTCCTTCGGGAGAGGGCTAGGGTGAGGGGTGCTCTTAGATAAAGATCAAAAGATCGCGAGCAAGCTCGCTCCTACAGAGCCTTTAGAGTCAATGACTTATTTCATGTTTGATAGGAGGCATGACGCCTGCTCGTATTTGGCAGTCTGTGTCCACATCACCTATGAGCGGATTTATCCATGGCCTGAGTATTTCAATGTTTACTGTGGCTGGCCAATTCTAAACTCTGGATATATAAATTAAACACAGTGGCTGCGTTGTTTCGGTCATTGCTATAGCGCCTTTTGATTCAGGCCATCCAAAAAGAGATGTAAGATCGCATTTTCCGCCGTCTTATATATTCAAATGGAGTCTATTTAATAGACGGCTGGGAAATAATTACGGATCGTTTTAAAAATTAAAAGAGTTAATGTACTTGGTTGTGTTGAGTAGAGGGGTAAACGTATTAAACGCGATATTCTTATTATAAAAACTCCTTGCTGAATGTTTCATTTTCATTAAAAATGAATTCGTAATGTGTGGTGCTTCCTGATGAGATAAGGAGTTCTGTTGATGGGTGAGTTGAATAACTATTTTAGAAGTGAGGAATACTCACAGGAGACTGCGTATTTATACAGCTATGCCGAGCGTGCTGTTTTGAATATGGGCTTTGACTATTTTATCTTTCGCATGATCATACCTACCTATCTGAGCAGTACTGGTGGTGCAGTGCTGACTAATATCCCGCCAGAAATCATGAAGCCGTATGAAGATAAGAACCAAGTAGAAGACAACCCTATCATTCGTCATTGCCGTACCAGTTTATTGCCCATTATTTGGGGGGCTGAATCCTGTCCAAAACTTAAGGATCTGATTCAAAAAGAAACAGGCAGCTATGCATGGTCTCAAGCACTGCATGATCATACGTGTGTCTCAAGTCTGATAACGGTTATCAGGGCTCATAACACTATCTCGGATCAAGATATTGTTGAAAAAGGCGGCAGCGTGATGTTGCTGTGTTCAAAGCTTCATACGTACTTTATGGATGCTTACCTCTCTGATTCAGATCGTTATAATAGGTTGCTCAAAATCACTGCAAGAGAACGTGAGATATTGAATTATTACGGGCAAGGGAAAACCGCTTCGGAAATCGGAATGGTGTTATCTATTTCGTCTAGGACCGTAAATTTTCATCTGAACAGTATCTACACAAAGCTAGGTGTTTCGAACAGTAAAGAGTCCCTCGTCCTTGCTGTTAAGTTTGGTCTTATCTAAAACGGCCGTTAACGGTTTGTCTCGCAATTGTACTAATGCAGTGTCACCACAATGCCGTCTTCGCACAATCTAATTCGGGACAACGATTTTTTCAGGCTTTTGAGGGAAGACTCAAGGGCTTTAGCTTTATCATCACGGCCTTCAACAGTCTGCTGAGTCGCGGTCTCTTCAATTTTTTTTGCGGCTTCGTTAATACGCTCGTGCACGAGAGTCAGCCTGGTTTTTATTTTTTTCTGCATGGTAAAGATTCCGGAAAATTCACCCGTACTGACAAGCGCCCGATACAGGACGAGAAATGTGTTGTTGAGTTACGGGTATAGAGAAATGCTGATGCGGAGTGTTAGATGGGATCGGCCGAGTTTGCGTGCGGCTACTGCGTAGCCCGGAAGATAAACATTGATAGGGCAAGTGAAATAGCTATAAGAATGACGCCGTGCTTTCAGTCTTGCTTTTCATGGGGGTGTATTAAGCCCAATGAAAAGCAAGCTGTTGATGTAAAGCGGCTGACCAAGGCCAGGTCGGTTATCTAGCCTGGACAGAACACCAATTACTCGAAAGTGCAGAGTTCCTGGTTGTTCTCTTTACATTCATTGCCTTTCCACGCTGTGCCCACAGGCTTGGCAGCAGGTTTAGTTGTAAGGGACATCCTCACGGCCTCGTCTTTTTTACCTTCATAGTCGCAGGCTACAAATGTTTTACTGGCATTAGTGCGGATTGACGCCATTTTAAATGTGACGTTTTTCAGATCAGATTCATCAGCCATCGGGTTTCCTCCTACCCACTGCTGCCCATTGGGAGCAGCTGCTGTATAGCTAAAACCGTTACCGTCAGCAGTCTGTCTAATATCGCTGACAGCCGGGCATGCAGTGGTAGCCGCATAAGCGTTACCCATCAACGCCATCATAGTAATAATACCAGCGGACATTTTTGTCAGGCTTTTAGTCATTTTTATTGCTCCGAGTCTTATGGGATACGATTTTTAGTTGTTTTACGTCTGTGAAGGCAGTCGGAGTGAGGAGAACAACAGTGCAGTAAACATACTTAAACTCAGTACCTGCTGATAAACCAATGCTATAAACATCTGGCGTCAAGTTAATGCTTGCCCGCTAGCGGGTAAGCCGAACTATAGTCAGCGATACATGAGGGTTCAGTACCTTGTTTCCTCGCGCCGATATAAAACGCTCTTCAAGTTTGGCTAATGCTTTACTTATTGGAGAGGTATTAGGTTAGGCGTTCGGATTGAGTGGCGTCTACTGTGATAAATAACAGGTCGTTAAAAATACTTAAGAGGATATTCAGCATTCTGAATGAGAGGGGCGGCCGTTCAAAGCATGTGGGGCAGTTAATCGTAGAGTAGGCACCAGACCTGACACGGGTTGTGTCAGGCCCAATCGTAATTTAAGCAAGCAGTTGAATAGCCTGTATCATCCCACGCTCGCATAAAGCTGTGGCCTACGGTCCCCATGCAAGTCGTTAAGTTTACTGATGTGTTTGTTGTGCGCTTCTTTGAGGTTTATCGTCGCCAGCAATAGTTGCTCACCTGCCAGTTCCGTCGGGCCTGCCAGTGGGTAGCCGTCGGCGTCGACGATCACTGAGCCCTGCACCCAGCCAACCCCTCGCTCGTGACCGTGGCGATCGCAGGCGGCGATGAACAGGCGGTTGACGGAGGCATTGGCCTGGACACGCACCACTTCGGCCGGGCGTTCTCTTTCCGGTCGTGGGCCGTCGGGCCAATTGACCGGCGCGCAGAGCAGTTGCGCACCGGCCAATGCGGGCAGGCGTACCCACTCCGGGAACTCCAGGTCATAACAAATCATCATGCTGATTCGCCCAAATGCGGTTTCTACCACCGGAGGCGGCGCGTTGCCGGCGCTGAAAATCGCGTTTTCCTCGTCCCACAAGTGAGCCTTGCGGTACACCGCACGCAGGCCTTGAGGGTCAATCATCGCGGCGCTATTGGCCAACTGATCAGCACCCAGCCGCTCGCAAAACCCTGCAACGATGAGGATGTTCAGCTCCTTGGCCAGTGCTTTCCATAAGTTGATGGCTGGCCCATCGGTGGGCTCGGACAGTGACAGCGCTTCACTGCGGTCATGGAAGAGGTAGCCGCTCTGGACCAATTCGGGGAGCACCACAATCTGGGCGCCGGCCGAGGCTGCCTGGCGGATGACCCGCTCGGTGAGCGTTCGGTTGTAGGCAAGGTCACCGATCTTTGGTGCCACTTGGCAGCACGCAACGGTGACATTGTTGGCTCTGTTCATTTACCCGGTTTCCTGTTCTTTAAGGCTCAGACGGTGTCGACGTTTGGCTCATTGAGACGATGTCGCTTTCGCTAATGGCGTCGATCACCCGGCGTTCGTACGCAAGGTCAATCGACCGGCTGAGCACGTAATAGACGAGCCCGGACACCAGCAGCCCGACCATCCAGGCAATGTCCACGCCGTTCAGCAGACGCGCCAGAGGGCCGACAAAAATCTCTTTGTTGGCGGTGGCATCGACGATGTAGAAAAACGGCACCATGGCTGCGAAACCCAGCAGGTAGGCAACGATCCCGCGAAATTGCCAGGCGCCATAAATGCCGTGGGGTGTGAAGAAGTGCGGGATCGCGTAATGGCCTTTGCGCACGAAGAAGTAATCCACCAGATTGACGGCAGTCCAGGGCACCAGGAAGTACAGCAACACGACCAGAAAGGTGTTCAACAGCGCGACACTGTCACCTTTGATCGACAGCACGCAGGTCAACACGATGACGCTGATGGCGAAGATCGATACCACGCGGGCTTGCGGCGTCGGCGTGATTTTTTTGATGGAGTCGACCCCCGTCAGCAACGTCAACATGGCGCTGTAGGTATTGAGCGCAATGATTGGCAGAAAACCGACGACCGAGATCAGCACCAAGACATTGCCCAACCCCGGGAAGACCGAAGAGCCCACTTGATTCAGCGCGACCAAGGCATCGGTGGCCTGCAACTGCTGTGAAAGCCAGGCACCGAGGCCGATCATCCACCCGCCGGACAAGGATGCACCGAGAAACACCGCTGCGATCAGTTTGGGCCTGCTGGTGTTTTTCGGAAGATAACGGGAATAGTCCGAGACATACGGCGCGTAAGAAATGTTGTAGCTGGCACCGATAGCAAACAGGGTGGCAAATGCGACCCAGTTAAAGCCAAGGTTGCTGGCTGGCGCCACGGCATCGCTTTGGCCTGTGCCCAGCATCAAGGCGATGGTGACGAGCGTATAGAGAGGCAACGTGGCCAGCAGCGCCCACTTGAACGCTTTGTGCATCAGGTCGTGGCCATAGACAGAGAGCAATGCGCCGATGAGCACGACGGCGGTGGCCACAAGGGTCGGGTCAAAACCAAAGACATGTTTGAGGCCGTCGATGATCAGTGAAATGTTCACCACGTTGAAGCCGACAAACACGAACATCGTCGCCACCAGGGCAAGGATCACCCCGCGGTAGCCAAACTGCGCCCGCGACTGGATCATTTGCGGTAGGCCCATCTCAGGCCCCTGGGAGCCATGGAAGGCCATAAAAATGGTACCCAGCATGATCCCGAGCGTGCCCGCCAGCGCTGTCCACAGGGCCGAAAGCCCCAGGCTTGGGCCTACAAAGCCAATAGAAATGGTGAAAAAGTGGAAATTGCCCAAAAACCAGAAAGGGCCTTGGCTGCTGAGCTTGGCGTGCCGCTCGTTTTCTGGGATGTAATCGATCGAATGGCCTTCGATGGCCATCCCGTCGCTTGTTTTCAAGGTGCACGTGGGGCTCTTGGGGGCTGACATACGATTCTCCTTTTGCTGGAATCGACAGTGATCATTGTTTTTATAAAGTGAAGCTGTCAGTGCAGGCGGGCGGCTCCATCACCCTGTCTCTCAATCAGGTAGAACTCCAGAACACTGCGATGAGATCGCCAAAAAACGTTGTGGCACGTGCACCAAAAACCGACCTATCATCGCTCGCCATCAAGGCGATTGAGTGCCGGTCCCTGGCAATGTAGGGGTCAATTTCAAGCTGTTAAATATCAGAGGCCAACTGTTCACATAGGTGTTTTTCTATGTAAACCGTTTACCAGGAGCGCGCATGTTAGGAACGGTGTCGGAGCTGGATATACGCTTGATCAGGGTATTTCTGGCCGTTGTTGAAGCCGGGGGCATCTCTGCAGCGCAAACGGCGCTCAATACGACGCAGCCCACGATCAGTGCGCAATTGGCCACCTTGGAAGCCAGGCTGGGGTTTCGCCTGTGTGACCGCGGGCGCGCGGGGTTTTCTGTCACGCCCAAAGGCCAGCAGTTTCTCGAGGCGGCGCGCCGCTTAATGGCCGCCACAGAAGGCTTTCGCATTGAGGTTCAGCACATCAATCGCAAAATTACCGGTAACGTCAATATCGGTTTGATGGGCCAGATCGATCCCGTAGCCAACAAAAAAATCGCGCAGGCCATCGCCCGTCTGCGATCCGAGCATGAAGGGCTCTACTTTCACTTTACTGAGCTGTCTTCCTCGCTTCTGGAAGAGAAGTTGATCAATGGGCATCTGGATCTGGCGATCGGCTACTTTTGGCGACGGTTGCCCAATATCGACTATTTTTCGCTGTTTCAAGAGACACAAATTGCTTATTGCGGGCCGTCTCATGTGCTTTTTGATCAAGTCGGAGCGCTCAGCAGCGAGGATGTTCGCGAGCATGACTGGGTCTGGCCCAGCCATCCGTTACCGGAAATGCCGGTTCCCACCTCCATTGAACGCTTGACCGCGCTCACCGACAGCATGGACGGGGCCGCCTTGTTGATTTTGTCAGGTCAGCATTTGGGCTTTCTTCCTCAGCATTACGCCGCCAAACATGAAGTGCTGGGGCAGTTGCATCCGCTTAACGCTGAGCAGTTACGTTATGAGGTCGGTTTTCATGCCGCCGTTCGACATTCCACGCGTCAGCATGATGTGGTGAGCGCCTTTCTGGCCGAGTTGACGGCTATTTTTGCGGTTGATTCGATTGTGGCGTGAGGCTTTACCCGGCGATCAAGAGCCTTGAAAAATCGCACAGCCTTTGCGCGATTACCCCAATATCCTGGCTGACGCCTATCCAGCGGCCAGGTCTGTAAAGGGCCACATAGTTAATGTTCGGTAATGGTGGCTCGCAGCGTATTTCGCTCAGGTCGCCTCTTTCCAGAAGATGCTGCAAACAACGTTTTGGTAAATAGGAAATACCCAGCCCGCACATGGTCAAACCGACTTGCGCGAGCAAGTTGCTCGCGGTCACGGTATTGGCGAAATAGACGCTCTGATCCGAAAACCATTTTTGATAAAACAAGCCGGTACCTGATGAAGTCCCTTGGGCCAATAATTTTTGCTGGGAGAGTTCAAGCAAGCTCCATGTTCGTTCGGTGTTCAGCAATCTGGGCGAGCACATCCAGGCAAACCCTACTGTTTGCAAGGCTACCGTGATGGATCTGGCGTCCGAGAATATATCCGGCACAACAACAAGGTCTAAATGGTCTTGTTCAAACTTGCGAAAGAGTTCTGCGCCGACCTCGACCACCGGTTCCAATTGCAGGCGAGGGTAGACCTCGCTCACGGCCTCGACCAATGACGGGAGCCAGGTCATGGCGGTCAGTTCTGTCACCCCGATGCGATACCGGCCCACCAGGATCGTTTTGTCGCTGACCTCACCCAGCATGTGGTCGCGCCGGTACAGCAAGTCGGTGGCATGTTCGAGCAATAAAGAGCCTTTTGTGGTCAGTCGGGCCGTGCGCCGCGTGCGATCAAACATCGCCACGCTGAAGGTCTCTTCGAGTTCAACGATTCTTTTGGATATCGCTGATTGGGACATATTTAACTTGGTTGCCGCTGCTTCGAAACTGCCTAGCTGGGCAATCCAGTAAAGAGCCTCCAATTGCTTAAAAGTCACCATGTAGAGCAGCCTTGTTCAGGTGTTGCCGGGTGGAAGTTATGGCGAATGGCAGTCCGACAGTGTTGTTTAAACAGTGCTTTATTCGGTACCGGGGCCGCCTGAGACGAGACGATCCTTGCATCGCCGGCCCGAACGTACAAGCGAGTTTTAAGCCTTAATAAACATCACTAAAAGCGATGAAAAATCATCATTTAATGTCGCTAAAAGTATTCTTGCGGGCAGCCTAAGATCGACCCCACGGTGATGATTGTCCATCGCTAAGGGTTCAGTTTCGTCTTCAGGTTGGTCCCCCCACTGTCCCTCTACGCAGCAAGCTGAACCTCAGCGTTGGCGGCATGACCGTAACGACACGTCAAGGCTGTGATCGACAGGGATCTGCTGATCCCTGTCGATCAACTCCGCTTTGGCTGACATCAGTTTGCGGTGAGAAAAAAATAAAATGAAAAACGCGTTTTTGTCCGAGCGGGTCCTGAGTATTGCCCCGTCCCCGAGTGTGGCTGCCAACGCCCTGGTGGCGCAGTTGCGGGCACAAGGTCAGGACATTGTGAACTTCACCGTGGGTGAGCCTGATCTCAACACGCCGGCGCATATCGTTGAGGCGGCGCGCGAGGCCATGGCGTCTGGCGATACTCATTACACCAGCACGCTGGGGACACCTTTGCTGCGCCATGCCATCGTGACCAAACTGGCGCGTGACAATGCCCTGGAGTACAGCCTCGAAGAGGTGGTGGCCGGGTCGGGCGGCAAGCAAATTATTTTTGAAGCGCTGGCGGCCACCCTCAACCCTGACGACGAGGTCATCGTCCACACGCCTTACTGGGTTTCTTACCCCGATATCACTCGCCTGAATGGCGGCACGCCGGTCGTTATCCATGGTCATGAAAGCAACGGTTTCAAGCTGACCCCGGCTGAACTTGAAGACGCCATAACGCCACGGACCAAGTGGGTCATTCTGAACAGCCCGAACAATCCCAGCGGCGCTGTGTACAGCGTTGCCGAGCTGCAAGCACTGGCCCAAGTGCTTCGTGATCACCCCCATGTGCTGATCATGGCTGACGAAATCTATGAGCACTTTGTGTATGGCGATGAGCCCTATGTCTCATTCCCGGCCGCCGCTCCCGATCTCAAGGTACGCACCCTGATTGTTAATGGCGCCTCCAAAGGCTACGCGATGACAGGTTGGCGCCTGGGCTTCGGCGCGGGTCCGAAATGGCTGATTGCTGCGATTGGCAAGTTGCTGTCCCAGAGCACTACCTGCCCGAGCTCGATCAGCCAGGCGGCGGCGGTTGCGGCGTTCAGCGGAGATCAAGGTCCGGTCCAGGCAATGTCGACGCTCTACAAGGGCCGCAGGGACATCATGCTGGTTGCACTTGAAGGCGTGCCAGGCCTGACCTGGACCGTCCCGGACGGCGCTTTCTACGTATTCGTCAACGTCAAAGGGCTCCTGGGCAAGACCACCCCGCGTGGGCAGGTGCTGAACACCGACGGCGATGTCGTCAAGTACTGGTTGGAGGAGGCGGGTGTCGCCACGGTCGTGGGCGAGGCCTATGGCATCAGCCCCTACGTGCGGTTGTCCTTTGCCAGTGGCGAAGCGGTGATCCAGGACGGCTGCGCGCGAATTCGTCGTGCCTGTGTAGCGTTGCGCTGATCAGGGCAACGCTGCTCAAAGGCACAGAATTATCACGCTGGAGCTGCCGCAGGCTGCGATCTTTTGATCTTCAACATCAAAAGATCGCCGCCTGCGGCAGCTCCTACCAAAAATGAAATAAGTGATTGATGCCAAAGGCCCTGTAGGAGCGAGCTTGCCTCGCGATCTTTTGATCTTGATCTGGCTTTTGATCTAAGAGGCCCCGTTAAACCACGTTGTCCGAACGCAGGTGTTGCGCAGTGGCTAAGCCGCAGCAATAGATATGTACCCAAAAATACCGAGGTGGATGGTTTTACGGCTGCATGCAGCCGATCGCAGCCTTCGTACCTCGTCAGCGACTACAGTCACCTGTTTGCTGCGCGACAGCGCGGCGTCGTAGACGGGGCGGCAGCTCCTACCAAAAATGAAATAAGTGATTGAATCTAAAGGCCCTGTAGGAGCGAGCTTGCCTCGCGATCTTTTGATCTTGATCTGGCTTTTGATCTAAGAGGCCCCCCTAAACCACGCAGCCGATCGCAGAGCGGCCACAAAGCCACGTCGCTTTAGAGTTGTGTAGATAACGATGCTTTGGCCGTCGCGTAAAAAAAACGCCCAACACGAAGTTGGGCGTTTTGCTTAGGGCAGTTAATTACTCAGGTTGGCAATAGGGCTTCACCGCGATGCCTGCTTGCTCAAGGGAGGCCCGCACTTTTTTCGCCATCTGCAGCGCGCCGTCGGTATCACCGTGGACGCAGATGGTGTCGATGGACACCGGAATACGCTTGCCCGACTGGGTGATAATTGCGCTTTCTTCGATCATCTGCATCACCCGTGCTGCCGCCTGGTCGGCGTCATGGATCACCGCACCTGGCTGCGTTCTTGGCACAAGGCGGCCGGAATCAAGGTAAGCGCGGTCGGCATAGATCTCGGTGACGTACGCCACCCCGGCACTCTCGGCGAGGCGTTCGAGGGTGACGCCGGCCATGGTCGACAGAATGAGCGTGTCGTCGACTTTCTGGATCGTCTCAATTAACGCCTGAGCTGCCATTTCATTGTCTGCAACCAAATGCCCCAAGGCACCATGGGCTTTTACATGGGTCAACCGGTGGCCGACCGACCTGGCCATCGCCCATGCGGCGCCAATTTGATAGGCCAACAGTTGGCGGAGTTCGTCCTGGGAGAATTCCTGATGCCGACGACCAAAGGCCCACAGATCGGGGTAACCCGGATGAGCGCCAACCGCGACGCCTTTTTGCTTAGCCTTTGCGCAAATATCGGCCATGATCTTGAAGTCGCCCGCATGAAAGCCACAGGCAAGGTTGGACGTGGTAACAACATCCAGCATTTCGTCATCCTGACCAATGGTGTAAGGACCAAAGCCCTCACCCATATCGCAGTTAATATCGACAGACTTAAGCACGGTGAAACTCCTTTAGTTAGTTGGTGAGTTCTTGTCCGGTGACATCTTTCATCTTGCTCAGGGCAATAATGGAAATCATGGCGGCCAAGCTTGTCCAAATGGCCGGTGACATTGAGTTGCCGGTATTTTCGACCAGCCAAGTGCAGATAAACGGCGTGCTGGCGCCGCCAAAAATAGCGCCCACGTTAAAACTCATGGCCATGCCGGTGTAACGCACACGGGTTGGAAATAACTCGCCGTAAACGGTGTAACCCTGGGCCTGAACAATGGCAAACGGCAAAAAGGCGAGCAGGGCGGCGAAGCTGGCCAGTGGGAAACTGCCAAGTGACATCAAGTACATTGAAATGGGGATAACAACGATATAGCTGGCATAACCAATGATCATTAATGTTTTACGACCCACCCGGTCAGATATTTGACCGAACAGGGGCATTGCCAAGGCCGCTGCCAAGGTACTGGCCGCCATCAGCCAAAAGACTTTGCCTGTTTCATAGCCCAGGGTTCGGGTCATATGCAGGTTTAAATAAACAATGCCCAAGTAGGCGGTGCAGTTCTGCGCAAAGGCAATGGATACCGCCAGATACAGCGATTTTCTATGGAGCGTGAATACTTCGCGAACTGGGGCTTTAACCACTTCATTTGATTCCACCAGGCTTTTGAATTTGGGGGAATCCTCCAGCTTCATCCGTGCCCATAAGGTGAGGCCGATAAAGGGAATGCAGATCAAAAATGGAATACGCCAGCCCCACGCCACCATTTCTTCCGGGGTGATCATGAAACTGACCGCGCCCGCCATGCCCGCGGCGGTGGCAATACCAATGGCAACACCCGCCGGGTTGAAGGCACCGAAGAACCCGCGTTTGTTGGCGGGAGCACACTCGGATATGTACGTGGCGGCACCGCTGGCTTCGCCTCCCGCGAAAAACCCCTGCGCCATTCTGCAGGCCACCAGCATCACCGGGGCAAGCACTCCCGCTTGATCGTAGGTCGGTAGTATCCCGACGATGCCGCTGACAATACCGATGCCGATGACCGTCGCAACCAATGTGTACGAACGGCCCCGACGGTCACCCAGGCGACCGAAAAAGATGCCCCCCAATGGGCGCATGATGAAAGCACTGGCGAAAACGGCAAGTGCAGAAAGAAGGGCCTCAAATGAATTCATGGCAGGAAAGAATACTTTCGCCAACGTGCTGGCCAATAAGCCATATATCGCAAAGTCATAGTACTCAACGGCTGAACCCATGCCTGCAACAATAGAGGCTTTCCAGGGGGATTGAGGTTCTGATGAAGTTTTATCGAATGAATAATGCAGAACTGCAGTATCTTTTATCATAGGTGTTTATCTCGCCGGAGGAATCCGAGAACTTTTGAGATGTAACCACTAGACAGTAGGGAAAGAGCAGGTGCCGAAGCATTAACCCGTAGTAGCTAGTAATTGTTATTGTATTTGTTTGCTGTAAGCCACTTGCAACATACACCACCGCTTATCATGGCTATAGCGATTTATTGGGATGGAATATCATCGCTTTTTCTCATCTATAGAGAAATTCAGAGCGTGAGAAGTCGCGCCACTAAACCGGTGGTGATGTTGCTTGTCAGGTTAAACGTCAGGCTGGGCGTTATATAAGTATTGCGACGATATCTCCGTAGCCCACAACGTGAGCATTACTGACTGAATAACTTTTCAATGTTCCGCTGGTGCTGGGGTATACCGGTACGATTGTTGTTTCAACGACGACATAACCAATGATCATGTCAGGTGTCACCTGTTGTCCGCAAAGGTCAGTCGTGGCCCCGGCAAAGGGATGCTGATGATAAAAAACACCCATCTCGGGTGATTCAATCACTGTGCCCTCTTGCAGAGTCTTGGCAGGCGCTGCCAGCGCGGGTTCTGCAACGCTCACGGTTGTCGTTGCGCTGCCAAACTCAAGGCTTAAAGAATAACGTTCATCTTCAACGGTTAATGAGCGGATGCTCGATCCTTGCAGTCGCTGGATCAATAATTCAATGTCATCAATGGTCATGACTGCTGGCTCCCTTCTCGCTGGTCTAGATAATGCTCCAGGTAATGAATGTTCGCCCCGCCTTGAGCAAACTGCGGTGTGCCCAATATCTCCAGTTGCAAGGGGATATTTGAATCAACACCGGCGATCACCAATTCACTGAGCGCTACTTTTATTCGCTCGATGGCTTGCTCTCGCGTTGAGCCATGGGCAATAACCTTGGCGATAAGGGAGTCGTAGTGGCTGGTGATTTTGAACCCGGGTTTAAGGTGTGACTCGACCCGAATGCCCGGACCACCTGGCGGCAACCAGTCACTTACCGTGCCGGCTGACGGTGCAAAAGACCATGGGTCTTCTGCGTTGATACGGCACTCGATGGCGTGGCCTGAAAATACAATCTGATCCTGGCTGATCGACAGTGGCAGGCCCATGGCCACTCGAATTTGCTCGGCGACGATGTCGACGCCGGTGACCATCTCGGTGACCGGGTGCTCGACTTGAACACGGGTGTTCATTTCAATGAAAAAGAACTCGCCGTTTTCGTAGAGAAACTCGAAGGTCCCGGCACCCACATAGCCAATCGCCAGGCACGCTTTCACGCACAACTGGCCAATCTCCTGGATCAAATCCCGGCCGACGCCCGGCGCCGGGGATTCTTCAATCAATTTTTGGTGTCGGCGTTGCGTTGAACAGTCTCGCTCACCCAACCACAGCGCATTGCCATGCTGGTCGGCCAGCACCTGAAGCTCGACGTGACGCGGTGTCTGAAGGAATCGCTCCATGTAGACCACCGGGTTGCCAAAGGCCGCGTTGGCCTCTTCGCGGGTCAGGCTGACCGAGCGCAGCAGCTCCGATTGCGCATTGACCACTCGCATACCACGGCCACCCCCGCCACCGGCCGCTTTGATGATCAGCGGGTAGCCGACTTTTGTGCCGCACTCGAGGATCTCTGCATCGCTATCAGGCACTGCGCCATCTGACCCCGGCACACACGGAATACCGGCTGCAATCATTGCCTGCTTGGCGCGCACCTTGTCGCCCATGCACGCAATGGCCTCGGATGACGGGCCTATGAATGTCAGGCCTGCGTCCTCAACCGCTTTGACGAACCCGGCGTTCTCGGACAGAAAGCCATACCCCGGATGAATGGCCTGAGCCCCCGTGAGTTTTGCCGCCAGCAGAATTTTTTGCTGCAACAGATAGCTTTTGGAGGCTGAAGCCGGGCCGATGCAAATAGAGGTGTCAGCCAGCTTTACATGGCGCAAGTCGCGGTCGGCTTTTGAATACACCGCCACGGTTTGCAGGCCCAGTGATTTACAGGCACGCCAGATACGCAACGCGACTTCACCCCGGTTTGCGATCAATACCTTGTCAAACATGGTTAACCTTCCTGGCTCGATAAATGGGGGTGCCGCGCTCAACGTCTTCACCATCCGCCACCAGGATCTCGACGATCTCGCAGGCAAACTCGGCCTCCAGCGGGTTGAATAATTTCATCGCTTCAATCACCGCCAGGGTGTCGCCTTCACTGACCTGACTGCCAACGCTGGTGAAGTCAGGCTTTGCCGGGGAGGGGCGCAGGTACACGATGCCCGCCATCGGGGCGGCGATCAGGTGCTCATCCAGTGGTGCGGCGGGTGCTGGCACAACCACAGTGGCTGCGGGTTTGAGAGGTGTTTCGGTGGTACTGACAGGCGTTTGTTGTCGGCGACCGAGGTGGACTTTGGTGTTCCCTTGCGTGTACTTCAACTCAAGGAGAGTCGAGCGCTCGAAGCTATCAATCAATCGTTCAAGATCTTTGCTGTGCATTTTTCCTTTTCCACTTTTTTCAGATCAACTACAAAAAACTTACCGCCATTGCGTCGCGGTCGTTTCAAACAAGGAGTGCCGCTGGGCGCCTGCGCTGAGGGCGGCGTCGATGTCGGTAAGCTCGAACCGAAGGGTGCGCCCCGGCATCAGTTGGCCCAGTTTCCAGAGGTCGGCTTCAATCACGTTCACCAGCTTGGGGTAGCCACCGCAGGTATTGGCGTCGACCAGTTGAATGATCGGCTCGCCGCTGGTGGGTATTTGCACCGTTCCGGGGACGATTCCGTGGGAGAGCAACTCACGGTTGACGGTGCGCTTCAGCACGGCGCCAGACAGCCTGT
Source organism: Pseudomonas sp. FSL R10-1350 (assembly GCF_009600525.1). Classification (NCBI taxonomy): domain Bacteria; kingdom Pseudomonadati; phylum Pseudomonadota; class Gammaproteobacteria; order Pseudomonadales; family Pseudomonadaceae; genus Pseudomonas; species Pseudomonas sp. FSL R10-1350. The sequence continues at coordinate 19,261 of NZ_WIVR01000005.1, read as the reverse complement.
AACCTTGCCTGTTGGAGCTGCGCCCGACGGTGTAATGGGTGTTGAAGAAACGCTCTTTGCTCTCGTCCGGGAACTCTTGCCATTCGGCCGAGGGCAAGACGCGAACCGTGGTTCCCGCTTCACTCAGCGCCCGCCAGTAGGTTTGCAGTGCGGGGTCGAAGAGGCTCGATGCGGCGGCTGATGCAGCGCTATTGCGGGGCGAGCTGCGAAGCCTGTCGCCTTTTGCCAGGGCTTTGCCTTCGTGGCCTCCGAACGCGGCTTTAAGGTCGGTGGCGCAAGAGTTGAGCACCCGTTGCACCTCAATGCCGCCCTCGATTGCCAGGTAAACACAGCGGCCTTCTTGAGGCGCTTCGATGACCAGCGTCTCTCCCGCATTGAGCTTTAACCGTGACCACGGCGCGTGTTGTTTTTGCCCGATGCGGCTGCTGCTTAGCGCGCCGGTAATGGCAACACAGCACGCGTCGCTCATGCGCACCTTGAACGGGAAGTTGTTGATCTCAATGCTGGCCGCCTCGCGTGAATTGCCCAGCATCGCGTTGCCGAGCTCGTAGCTCAGGCTGTCAATGGCACCGCTGCGGCTGACACCGCTGGCCAAAAAGCCGATACGGCCGCGATCGACAATGATGTTGAGAGGACCGTTAGAGAGGATTTCCATCATTTCAATTGCGCCTTTGGACGAAATACCAGGGTGTCACCGGGGCTCAACAGCGCAGGCGGCATTGCCAGGCTGTCAAAGCCATCAAAGTCGGCGTGGCCGATCACGTGCCAGCCGCACGGGCCTGGGCACGGGAAGACAGAGGCCTGCTCACCGGCGATTACCACGCTACCTTTAGGAATCAAGGTGCGCGGAACTTGGCGGCGAGGCACTTCAAGCGCCAGGGGCAACCCCACGAGATAGGGGAACCCGGGCATCGATCCGAGCGCGGCCACGGTGTAAGTGACCGAGCTGTGCAAGGCAATGACGTCACGTGGGGTGAGGCCCGTCTGTTCGGCGACGTAGTCCAGGTCCATCCCGTGTTCGCCGCCGTAGATCATGTCGATGACGAAGTGCTTGCCATTGATAGGGGTTGGGCTGGAGCGGATCCACAGGTCGGACAACACCTGCGCCGCTGCATCTGGGGGGATCTTGCGGGGATCGTAGATGACCAGCAGGTTGTTAACCCCTGGCACGGTTTCGACTAACCCTGGAAAACTTTGCGGATCACGCAGGGTGTTGTTCAACGCCCAAAGCCGTTGTTGCAGCGCCTTGTCATAAGGGCCGCAGGACACATCCAGAAGCAGGCCATCGGTACCTGCGAGCGATATTCGCACAGAGGTATCAACGGCCTTTGACGTTGCTAATGTGGGTTCAAAAAGAATCATGGCTATTCCAAATGCAGGTGCTCACCGAACGACAGATGCCGTGCGGGAGGCGTTGCATGGAGCACGCCAACGTTTACGATTCGAATGTGTTTTGTCTTCGTTTAGTCTTTAAAGTGCTTTTTAATGGATATAACTAATTGAAAGTTAAGCTAAAAGTTAGATTTTGTTTTTTGCGATTTTTTGCCGAGAATTCGGCGGTGAAAGGATTTTTCAGCTCGCGACGCTATTTTGGCAATGCTACCTAAGGGAGCAAAGTCGCTACAAAAGGTAACATCGCGTCGAGTGCTTTCGTAAAGCTTGAGGGGTCAAACCAGTGAAGAGGCTGCCCTTGCTGCCTGGTCATAGGTGCCAGACATTTCTCTCAATGTGCGGGCCGTTGAACTGAGCTTTTCGACCAGGTTTTGATCGATGCTCGGCACCAGGCATTTGGTGCGTACCGTCACATACCGCTCTACCAGCGCCAGGCCCTTTTTGGTCGGGCTGTAGAACACTTCCTTGCCAATCTTTTTGGAACTGATCAGCAGGCTCCCTGACAGCTTGCGCAGGGAGTAAGAGACGATGTGGGTGTCTGCGAAATTCAAGGTAAAGCAGATGTCGGCGAGCTTCTTCTGTTTGCCACGGTGGCAAATGTGGTTCAGCACCATGATGTCGACCATGCCCAGGTCAGGTGCTCCGGCCGCGCTCATGCAGGAGGTGGCCCACCTTGAAAACGCGTTCCACGTCAGGATCATGCCGAACTCAAACTCCGACGCCGGGACTTGGCCTTCTACCACCAGGTGGGCAGACGCGACCAAGGGGCCGTTAAGGTCGGATTCAAGCTGAGAAAGCGTGTCGGACATATATCCTCCGTAATGACAAAGATCCCAAGTGAGAGCCATTGGTTTACGCGGCAATCTACCATAGCTGCCTACGCACAGGGGGCGCGGGGCGGCACCTGCGGGCAATGGCGGGGGCAGTTTGGGCCGCTGCGAAATGCCCTTTTAGTGGTCTGACGAGCCACTGACTCATCACTTTTTTCGAACATTTTTGCCTTCTTTAATTCGCTTTTTACAGGCGAAACCTTCTCCTAAAGTGGCGTCAACCCGCAGGTGATGCCAGCTGGGCCCCTGGCTTGAAGGCGGCTGGCATCCACACCTGTACCCCGGCTGGCGCATTGCCAACCGCCCACTCCGTCAAGATGGAAAACAACAATGATCGGACTTCGAATCCTCCCTCGTACACGCCAAGTCAGCGCCGCACTGGTCGACAGTTTTCGCGCAGTCCCGGTTGCCAACGTCAGTGACTGCATGGGGCGAATGACTGCTGGTGGTACTCAGTTGCGTCCGTATCACAAAGGCGGTGTGCTGGCGGGGCCTGCCTTCACGGTCAAAGCCCGTCCGGGTGACAACCTGATGATCCACAAGGCTTTGCATCTGGCACAACCCGGTGACGTGATTGTGGTGGACGGCGGCGGCGACCTGACGAACGCGCTGATGGGCGAGCTGATGGTGGCAACGGCCATCAAGCGCGGCCTGGGCGGCATCGTGCTCAATGGGGCGATTCGCGACATCGATGCGATCCAGGCCGGTGACTTTCCGGTGTACGCCGCCGGGATCACCCACCGTGGCCCGTACAAGGACGGGCCTGGCGAAATCAACGTGCCAATCGCCATCAGCGGCATGGTGATCAACCCGGGTGACCTGATACTCGGTGATGCTGACGGCTTGCTGTGCGTGCCGTTTGAGGCCGCCGAGCAGATCCTCGATGCCGCGCTGGGCAAGTGCGCAGCAGAGAAAGTGACGGTTAAAGAAATCGAAGAAGACCGCCTGGATATCACCTGGATTGATGCCCAGTTGGCACGCCTGGGTTACAAGGCATGAAGATCGTCATTCTTGACCGGGACACGCTGTCGCCACAGACCGTGCTGCGGGCGCCGTCCTTTGCACATGAGATTCAGTCCTGGGGGCGCACCGCTCCCGAGCAAGTGGCTGAGCGGATCGCCGATGCCGACATCGTTGTGCTCAACAAGGTAAAGCTCAGCGGTGAAGTGATTGCTGCGGCGAAAAACCTTCGCCTGGTGGCCATTGCCGCAACGGGCACCGATAACGTCGACATTGCGGCGTGCAAGGCGCGCGGCATCGTGGTCAGCAATATCCGCAACTACGCCGTCAACACGGTGCCGGAACACACCTTTGCCCTGATCTTTGCCCTGCGCCGGAGCATTTGTGCGTACCGTGACGCGGTGAGGGCAGGGCGCTGGCAAGAGGCGCAACAGTTCTGCTTCTTCGATTACCCGATCAAGGACCTGGCCGGTTCCACCATTGGCATCATCGGTGATGGGGTACTGGGCCAGGCGGTCGCCAATATGGCGCGCGGGCTCGGCATGCGGGTGATTTTCGCCGGGTACAAAGGCCACTCCGGGCTCGGCTCGTTGTATGTGCCGTTTGAGCAGACGTTGGCTCAAGCCGACATCCTGACCCTGCACTGCCCGCTGCTGCCAGAGACACGTAACATGATTGGCGCTGCAGAGTTTGCGCTGATGCGCCGCAAGCCTTTACTGATCAATACCGCACGCGGTGGGTTGGTGGACGAAAGTGCTGTCGGCCCGGCCCTGGAAGCAGGGCAGATCTCTGGCGCGGGTTTTGATGTGGTGATGACCGAGCCGCCTGCGCCGGATCATCCGTTTATGACGCTGGTGGATCGCCCCAACTTTATTCTCACCCCCCATGTTGCGTGGGCGAGTGATGAGGCCGTACAAGGTTTGGCCGATCAATTGGTCGACAACATTGAAGCCTTTGTACGTGGCGAGCCAAGAAACGTCGTTTAACCCACACCCGTTAAATTCCCGACCTTATGTGACGCTGAGAACGGGCATTTAATGTTAGAACCGCTATCAACCTTGAATAAGCAGGTTGTGTTCGAAACTCTGGAGGGCGCCCCATGATTAAACACCTTGATCACTTAGTTCTGACCACCGTTGATGTGCAGGCGTGCAAAGACTTCTACATGCGTGTGCTCGGCATGCAATTTGTGCCTTCGCCGGGAGGGCGGATGGCGTTCCATTTTGGCCAGCAGAAGATCAACGTTCACGTGCGCGGGTTTGAGTTCGAACCCAAAGCTCATTTGCCCGTCTCGGGGGCGCTCGACCTTTGTTTCATCGCCACCGTCACCCTGGATGAGGTCATCGCCCACCTGGAAGCCGAGAACTGGCCGATTCTGCTCGGTCCCGTGCAGCGTACGGGGGCAACCGGCCCTATCCGCTCTGTTTATCTTCGCGACCCTGATCTGAACCTGATCGAGATTTCCGAGTTGCTGCCCACTGAGCAGGCGTAAACACGTCACGATTGTTTGATTCGCTCCGCTGAGCGTTCGGCACGCGCTTGAACCCAAGGTGTTGAAGTCTCCTGTTTCCCTTTGCACTGCACGTGGCAAAGGGGAGTGATGAGAACACCCGGTCAAGTGTCGTGCCTTTTTTTGCGCTCGCACCTGCCGTTACACCCCTGAATAGCGACGCTTAATGATGCGAAAAAGGAATGAATAAGGTTTCTTATTTATCGCTTTTATCGACATCGCCGAATGCAGAACATGGCGGCTCCAATAAGCATAAAAAAAAGGAATGTTCATGACCGCAATCGCCGCCACCGACGTTGCCGCTCAGGCGAGGTCAAAGTATCGCTGGGTTGTTCTGTCAGTCATTGTCGTTGTTTACATGCTGGCCGCTGCCGATCGGGCCAACATCGGTATCGCCTTGCCCTACATCCAGAAAGAGTTCGGGGCGACCAATGCCCAGGCGGGATTGCTGGTCAGCGCGTTCTTTCTGTTTTATTCCCTGGGGCAAATTCCAGCAGGCTTTTTGCTCAGCAAAGTGGGTGTGCGTGTTGTGGCGCCGATCTCCATTGGCTTGACCTCAATCGTCACCCTGCTGATTGGCACCGCGCATAATTTCGGGCTGCTGAAAATCTATCGCTCAGCGCTGGGCATTGCCGAAGCTGCCCTGCCGTTGTCGATGCTGAGTACGATCAATCGCTGGTTCCCGGCGCGTGAAAAAGGTCTCGCCACAGGGGCTTTTCTGTCGGCGGCGAAGATGGGCGCAGTGATTGCCCCGCCCATTGGCGCAGCGCTGATCATGCTCGATGGCTGGCGGACGATGTTCTTTGCCTTCGCCATCCCCGGCGTCGTGCTGGCGCTGATCTGGTGGTGGCTGGTGCCCAACGATCCACGTGCGGGTCGCCGGGTCAACGACGCAGAAGCCACCTACATCGAAGACCAGCAGACCAGCAAAACCGACAGTGTGCGCACTCACAAAAGCTTCGGTGCGCTGGACACTTTGCTGCGTTACAAACAAACCCCGCGATTGGCCAGCTCACGCTCTGTGTTTGCGTCCTGGAACATATGGGGCTGCGGCCTGGGCTATTTGTTGATGACTGGCGTGGTCAACGTGCTGCTCGCCTGGCTGCCCAAGTACCTGGGGGAAGTGAAGCATTTTGAACTGATGCAGATCGGCTTCGTGGCGGCCTTGCCTTTTGCTGGCGGCGTGCTGGGCAATATCGTAGGGGGCTGGTTGTCTGACACCGTGCTGGACCGTCGCAGAAAGCCGACGATGATGATCAGCGCTGTGGCCACGTGCCTGATGATGGTTGCCTTGGTCTATGCGCCCAATGACCTGCTCTCGGTCAGCCTGCTGTTGTTTGGCACGGGCTTTCTGTTGAACATCGGCTATTCGTCATTTTCGGTGTACTCCATGGGCCTGACCACGCGCACCACTTACCCGGTGGCGGCCTCTGTGGTCAACAGCGCCGGCCAGGCTGGCGGGGCGATGGCGCCGCTGATCACCGGCATGCTCCTGGATAGCTACAGCTGGACGGCGGTGTTCATCTTCCTGGGCGTGTGCTCACTGGCGGCGCTGGTCTTTGTGCTTTCGATTAACGAGCCGGCCAACCATGACGAGTCGCTAGCGAGTGCCTAACCGGGCTGCCCATTAACAGCCTTCGGTTCTCGCCGGGAAGGTGCGTTGACGACCGTCATCTGCGCCTTCTCAGCTTTGCAGTTGCCGCGAAAAATCACACTGCTCGACGGCCCGAATCGCCACTTCGCTCACGAACGCCGAGGGCCGATCATTTCGGTACATCGCCATGTAGGGCACAGGCGGCAAGGGCGGGTCGGTGTGTATGATCGTCAATTTGCCCTCATCCACCAGCGGGCGAAAGCACTCCAGCGGCAGGTACGTGACACCCAGCCCGGCGGCGGTCAGCCCGAGCATGGCCGTCAGGCTGTCCGAGGACAGCATCTTGGGCAGCTCGATGCCCATGGTCCCCAGCCACTTGTTGACAAACAAACCCGACCCCGACTTTTTGCCTTGTACCAGCAGCGGGTATTTGGCCAGTTCGGCCAGCCCGACCACCCCCGAATGCTCGACGACGCCGGGCGCTGCCATCCAGGCGTTTTCAACGATGCCCAGCGGCACCGCGGTGATCTCGGGCGCTGTGAAGGTGTCGGGGATGATAATCATGTCCACCAGATCATCCACGAGCTTTTCATGGAGGTTGCGGCTCATATCGACTTCAGCCTCAACCGTTAGCCCCGGAAAATCCTCTACCAGTTTGGCAATCAGCCGGGGCAGCCATGTCAGCGCCGTCAGCTCGGTCACGCCCAGCCTGAGTCGTCGGGTCACCACGTGGGTGCCGTCCTTGAGTGAGGTGATGCGTTCTGCAAGGGTGAGCATTTCCCGGGCAATCACCAGCATTTCTTCGCCGATGGCCGTGAGCCGTGCACCGCGTTGCGAGCGGTCGAACAGTTGCAGCCCCTTGGAGGCCTCCAGTTCCTGTATGCGCTTGGAGATGGCTGACTGCGTGGTATTGAGGTGCTCGGCCGCACGCTCGAAAGTGCCGAGGCGTTCGATCCAGTGCAGCGCAAGGAGTTGCCGGAGGTTGATCATTAACATTCCTGTTAGGCATGTTTGGGCATACGATAATATCGCTTTTTCTATTTTTCAGGGTCTTTATCCTCAAAGCCATACGCCACCTGAGGAACACCCATGAACGCTATCGCCTCAACGTCAGACTTGCATGCGCTGCTGGCCGCTTATGCCCGCACCTCGACGTCCATTATCAGTGATTGCCTGGACCGCCTGCCTGGCGCGCCACTCACGCCATTCCATTGCATTGAAGGCACCATGGTCGGCACCGCCCTGACCGTGAAAGTCCCGTGCGGTGACAATCGTGCGATCCATCAGGCGCTGGAAATCCTGAGCCCCGGACAAGTGCTGGTGGTGGATGGCGGAGGGGATATCAGCCGGGCCTTGATGGGCGACATCATGACCGCCATCGCGCAAAAGCGCGGCGCCGCAGGCATTGTGGTAGACGGCGCCATTCGTGATCTGGCGACGATTGGCAAGGGCAGCTTCCCGGTGTTTGCCCGGGCCGCCTACCATCGCGGCCCGTATAAAAACGGGCCGGGGGAGATCAACGTACCGGTCAGCATTGGCGGCATGATCGTCTCGCCGGGCGACATCGTTGTCGGTGATCACGATGGCATCGTGGCGTTCCCGGCCGAGCAGGCAGAAGAACTGTTGCAACGGTGCCTGGGGACCGAACAAAAAGAAGCAGAGATGATGGCGCAAATTGCGTCCGGAACTTACAAGGGCGCCTACGGGGCCAAATAATCGGAAACCCTAACAATGAAAATTGCAATTGTCGGAGCGGGCGAAGTCGGCCTCACTTATGCGCGGCCATGGGCAGCGGCAGGGCATGACATCATCTTGTGCGACCTGAAACCCTCAGCCACCGCCCAGGCGTTTGCCGCCGAGCGGGGCCTGGATATCGCCACCTCAGTCGGCGCTATCGCTGCAGACTGCGACGTTGTCGTGTCGTGCGTATTCGGCACAGTGTCGCTGGTTGTGGCCGAGCAGGCGCTGGCCCACATGCGCAAGGGCGCGCTGTACATCGACATGACGACCGCTGACCCGGCGCAGATCAGAATCGCTGCCGAGCAGGCGGCGCAATCGGGCATCGTGTACGTCGACGTGGCAATCCTCGGCGCCATCGCGCTGACCCATGAGAAAACCAACTTGCTGGGCGCAGGTCCCGGCATTGAACCTGCGCAGCGCCTGTACGCGGCCATCGGCGCACCGCTCAAGGCGGTCGAAGGTGGCGCTGCGGGCGATGCGGCAGCGCTCAAAATTTTGCGCAGCGTGTTTACCAAAGGGCTGGAGGCGCTGACCATCGAGTGCTTTATGGCCGCAGAAAAACAGGGCGTGACCGACAAGCTGCACGACGCCTTGAGCGACATTGATCAAGCCAGCCTGCGCGACTTCCTCGGCGCCTTGATCCGCACGCACGTCCTGCATGCGCCACGTCGTCTCAAAGAGGTTGAAGAGGCTGAGCGCCAATTGCGCGCCGCCGATATGCCGGTGGCTGTGCTGCCGGGGGTCAAAGACCTGTTTCAGCGCACCGCCGAACAGATCAGTGTAAATCCGTTGGAAACGCCCGCACCGACCCTGGAACAGGCGTTTGAATGGCTCTTCAAGGCCAATGGGATCAAGCGCTAAATGAAGGCAGGGCCAGTCACCTGATCAAGGTGCTGGCCCTTGTGTTGCGGGTTCACTCAGTTGCGGTCCAGCCACGTTGAAACTGAGGCTTGCTCGCTCAATACGCCCACTTGACTGTGAGCGTGGCGTTGCGCGGATCGCCATAGAAGTTGTTGCCACCACGATGCCGGTTGGATACAGGGATGTAGTAAGTCTTGTCGGTGAGATTGTTTCCCACCAGGCTCAACGTTGTATGTTTGTCTACCCGATAGGCGATAGAGGCATTGAACAGGGTATAGCCGCCCTGATACATATCGCGGGTGGTGTCCGTGCTGCTTTGGGTCGTCAAGCCGGCGCCAATGCTCCAGCGCTCACCCGATGTGTCGAGGCGGTAGTCGGTATACATCCGTAACAGATGTTTGGGAAACCATTCGCTATAGGGATCGCCGGCCTTGATGGTGCCAGAGACATCATTCAGGTATTCGCTGCGCGTAAACGTGTAGCCAGAGTAAATTTGCCAGCGGTCGCTGAGCGCGCCCGAGGCTTCTATTTCCCAGCCCTGGCTGCGCACCTTGCCAGCAGCTTCGTAGCAGTTGTCCACGCACTCCAGGTTGCCGTTATCGATGGCACGGTTTCGCTGAATGATGCGAAATACGGCCGCTGACACATTAAGGTTGCCATCGAGAAAGTCGCCTTTTATTCCCGTTTCATAGTTAGCGCCTATGATCGGTTTAAGCGGCATACGGTTTTCGTCCACCACGTTCTGCGGTTTAAAAATGCTGGTGTAGCTGGCGTACCAGGAAAGGTTTTCTGCGAAGTCCCACACCAGCCCACCATAGGGCGTGAGTTTTCCGTCCTCACGATAAGGCGAGCGTGTTTCATTGCCTGTCGCGAGGTTCTTGAAGCGTGAGTTGAAATAGAAGCTGCTGTAACGGCTGCCCAAAATAAGCTTCAAGTCGTTGCTCAGGCTCAAACGTGTAGCCATGTACGTCGCGCGTTGGGTGTTGTCATAGCGATAGCGGTTACGGTAGGGCACCTGCGCGCGGGCAACCCCTGACGGATTGAAGGAGTAGACATTGACCGGTGAAGTATTGGAGAGCGTACCGACTCGATTGTCGTAATTTTCTTTCTGATAATCGGCGCCGATGACCACTTCATGGAGACGTTCCAGCAACGAAAAATTGCCGGTTACGTTAAGGTTGGCCGCGTACTGGTCGGCCATGTTGTTTCGGTGAATGTAGTTGTTAAGCCGGGCAGTCCCCTCAGGCCCGACACCTGTTACACCATTGCCGAACGTACCGATGAACTGTCCGTCCCCTTGTGTGTGGGTGTAGTTGAGAGAGCTGCTCAGCGTCCAGTCTTCCGCGAAACGGTGTTCAAGCTCGGCGAACAGATTGTTTTTCTCATAAGTCATGTTGTTCCAGCTGGCGCCCAGGAAGGTCGAACGCGACAGTCCCAGGCTGGCGTAGTCCGTCGACATGGGCACGCCATATAGGTTGGGCACGATGTTGGATTTCTGCCAGGTGTAGCCGGTGGTCAGGGTTGTGTCGGGGGTGAAGTCGTAAGCCAAGGTGCCGAAAAACACTTGCCGATCTGAGGCCACATAGTCAACGAACGATTTGCTGTCCTGGTAAACAGTGACAACCCGGCCGCGCAGTGAGCCGTCATCATTAAGCGCGCCCGATACGTCAATTTCGTTGCGGTACTTGTCCCATGAACCAGCACTGAGGCTGGCCGAGGCTTGAAAGTCATGGGTTGGAGCCTTGCGTACCAGATTGACAGTACCGCCGGGTTCGCCTGTCCCCTGGGTCAGGCCAGAAGCTCCGCGCAGCACTTCAACGTGGTCGTAGAGAGCCATGTCCGGTGAGTCGCTGGAAGCCTCAGCTGAACCCATGCCCGGAACACTTCCTTGAAATGAAGAGCTGGCACCGTTTTCCTGGACATTGTCCATGGCAAAACCACGTGAGTAAAAGCGCACCTGGTCGGCGGTTTCGTACATCACATTCACCCCGGTGACCTGAGCCAGGGCGTCCTCCAGGCGTGTCATGCCCTGGTCGTCCATCCGCTGGCGTGTGACCACGCTGACAGACTGCGGTGTTTCGCGAGTCGAGAGTGGCAAGCGGGTGGCGACCCCCATGCTGGTGGTGGTGTACGAGCCGCTGTGTTCGGTGGTGGCATCCAGGCCGCGGGTTACGCCCTGAACCTGAGTGTCTTCGAGGGTCAGCGCAGCGCGTCTACGCAACTGCAATTCTGTTCCTGTGCCGATCAGCTCCAGGCCGGTACCGCGCAACAGATGCGAAAACCCCTCATACAGGCTGTATTCACCCTGCAGGCCGGGACTCGACAAACCTTCGGTCAGACGGGTGTCGTAAATCAGTGCCACGCCCTGTGCTGCAGCGAAATTTGAAAGCACCTGGCTCAGGGACGCTGCGGCGATCTCAATACGTTGCTCGGGGCTTGCAGATGCTTTTTGCTCTGTGCTGAACGACTCGAGAGGTAGCCCTATAACGAGGCAGGTCAGGGTAGTGCGGGTCAGTCGGGAAATATTTAACGGGGGGGTTGATTTCAGGGGAGTGACCACCACAAGTGCTCCATTAAGTGACTAGCACTGAGGAGGCCAAGCGAGAACATAAAAGTGTCAGTCCACCGCCATATATTTTTTAAACGGCCGTTGAGAGTGCATCGACACGGACCCAGTAGCGTGAAAAGTAACGCACTGATACCGGCAGAATCTCTGGCAGCCGAGCCAGAAGGCGATCGCTGTCAGCCAATTTAAAGACACCGGAAACACGCAGTGTCGCAGCACGTGAATCGCACGAAAGTATTCCGGGCCGGTATTGAGCCAACTGCTTGAGGTAAATACTTAATGGCATGCCGTCAGCAAAGATCAGGCCGTGCTCCCAAGCCGCGACCTGGGGATTCTGAGCGTAAATGAACGCGCTTTTATTGCGTTGGATAAGCATGGCCTGGCCCGCATTCAGGCGTTGCATGGTCGCCCCATAGGGCTGAACGTCAAGTGCGCCTTCGAACAGTGAAACGTCAACTGACTGATCCCCTGTGCTCACCATAAAGCGGGTGCCCAGAGCTCGGATCAGGCCTTGCTCGGTCCGCACCAGAAACGGGCTCTGTGCCAAGGGCATGTCGTGGCCCGTCTCGATCAGAACTTCGCCTTGATAAAGCAGGATCAAGCGTTGTTGTGGCTCAAACACAACGTCTACAGCACTGCGAGCATTGAGGCTAATGCGTGTACCGTCAGCCAGGGTCCACGAGCGCACCTCACCTGTGCCGGTGCTTAAATCGGCGAACTCACGCGTCCAGGCCTGTGTATTCATGCCTGCTGCAAGGGCACCGCCGGTGACACACAGAACGCCCAATAATTTAAGTGCCGCACGGCGATCCAGTGCAGGGGTGTCCAAAGCTGTTTGCGCCACTAGCGGCGGCAACCCCTGGAAGCGTGACACTACTTTTTCGACCAGAGTCCATGCCTGTGCATGCTCCGGCGATGCATCAAGCCAAGCTTGCCATTCGTTGCGCTCCCGCTCGCTGACTTCACCCGACGATAGCACCGCGTACCACTCGGCAGCTTCCAACTGGGCGGGCGCCACGCATGAGCATGGGGTATCAAGCATCAGAGTGTGTCCTGAGAAACAACGGTCATGCACTGCAAAAGTGCGCGAGCGATGTACTGACGTACCGAACTCAGGGATACGCCCATCTGATCAGCGATTTCTCGATGGGTAAGCCCGTCAAGCTGACAAAGCAGAAACGCCTTACGTACCTTGTGCGGCAAACCACTGAGCATGGCGTCGAGTGCGTGGAGTGTTTCCAGAAGTTGTAAGCGCTCTTCGGGCGAAGGCATCAGTGATTCAGGTAAATTCGCCAGCGCTTCGAGGTAGCTTTGCTCCAATTGGCGTCGACGCATCAGGTTGACAAACAGGCTATGAGCGATCGTTGCAAGATAGGCCCGTGGCTGCACTACCTCACTCAATGTACGCTTGTTAAATACCCGAACAAACGTATCTTGAGCCAAGTCGGCGGCCACTTCCGGGCAGCCCAGGCGTCGGTACAACCATCGGCGCAGCCACAAGTGATGCTCGCCATAGACTGCGCTAAACAATGCATCGTGCTGAGCGTCGCTCATCCAGGTTTCCATACATTTAACTGAGACACGGGCGAGGGTCGGCACCGCAACGACGGCATCAGGCTTTTCGGAGGATATCCGATGGCTGATCGCAAATAGGAATGATTATTACATGCGCTTGTGAGATATGGAAACACTGTACTGACATCATGCTGTCAGGGGCTGGATGCCTGGGGCGTGAATCGGGTGAAGAAACGGGTTACCGGTCAGATCTGTCGATAAATGCCGGCTGGTAACCCTTGTGTAGCTGTCAGCTCAGGGCTGCGGGGTTAATCAGTTGCGATCCAGCCACACGGTTTGCACGTTGCAGAATTCCCGCACGCCGAAGTGCGACAGTTCACGGCCGAAACCGCTCTTTTTCACGCCACCGAAAGCCACGCGGGGGTCGCTGGCCGAGTAGCCGTTGATGAACACGCCGCCAGTTTCCAGTTCGCCGGTCAGTTGCTGGGCCAGTTCGACATTGGCGGTGTAAATGGTCGCTGTCAGGCCGAAGTCGCTGTCGTTAGCGAGCGCCACGGCATGGGCGCAGTCTTGTGCAGTAATGATCGATGCTACCGGGCCGAACAGTTCCTGTTTGAACGAGGTCATGCGGTCGGTCACGTTGGCCAGAATCGTCGGTTCATAGAAGTTGCCGGCCCCTTCGGCCTTGCCGCCGCCGAGCAACAGGGTCGCGCCTTCTTCCAGGGTGTCGCGCACTTGTTGGTCCAGTTCATCACGCAGGTCATAGCGTGCCATCGGGCCGATATAGGTGTCGCTGGACAACGGGTTGCCTACCACCAGTTTGCGGGTGGCTTCGACGAATTTTTCAGTGAATGCCTCGACCACGCCTTTTTCAATAATCAGACGCTTGGCGGCAGCACAGACTTGCCCCGAGTTCTGATAACGACCGACCACGGCGGCCTGCACGGCGGCGTCGAGGTCGGCGTCATTGAGCACGATGAACGGATCGGAGCCGCCCAGTTCCAGCACACATTTCTTCAGGGCAGCGCCAGCCTGTGCGCCGATGGCGGTACCGGCGCGAACGCTGCCGGTGAGGGTCACGGCGCTGATGCGCGGGTCGGCAATGGCGCGCGACACACCGTCCGGGGTGACGTTGACCACTTCAAACACGCCCTCGGCAAAACCGGCGCGCACAAAGGCGTCGCGAATCAGGTACGCGCTGCCCATCACATTCGGTGCGTGCTTGAGCACGTAGGTGTTGCCTGCCAGCAAGGCGGGCACTGCGCCGCGCAGCACTTGCCAGACCGGGAAGTTCCACGGCATCACCGCCAGAATCGGGCCCAGCGGACGGTATTCGATGCGTGCCTTGCCGCCTTCGACCTGGGTCGGTTCAGCGGCCAGCATGGCTGGGCCGTGTTCGGCGTACCACTCGCAGAGCTTGGCGCATTTCTCGATTTCGCCACGGGCCTGGGTGATCGGCTTGCCCATTTCCTCGGTGATCATGGTTGCCATGGCGTCAGCGTTGTCGCGCAGCGCCTGGGCCAGTGCAACCATGGCGGCAGAGCGCGCTTGCAACGGCGTGCGCTTCCAGCGGCTGAAGCCCGACGCGGCGCGGGTGAGGGCCGCGTCCAGAGCCTCGGCGGACTCATACGCGTAGTGGCCAATCTGCTCGCCCGTGGTCGGGTTGATCGAAAGGGCGTGGGTCTGGCTGGAAATCGGGCTCATGGCATGGTCCTGCTGAGTGAGTAGATGGGCACAGAGTAGGGTGGCTAAAGATTTCTTTAAACTGAATAATAGAGATCGTTTCTTTCACGATTGGAGAATGGCTGTGGATCTGGTGCAACTGGAAATCTTCAAGGCGGTAGTGGACCACGGCAGCATCAGCGCTGCGGCGGCCCACATCCATCGTGTGCCCTCAAACCTGACGACGCGGATCAAACAGCTCGAAGAGGATTTGGGTGTCGACCTGTTCATCCGCGAGAAAAGCCGTCTGCGCCTGTCACCGGCTGGCTGGAGTTTCCTTGACTACGCGCGGCGCATTCTCGACCTGGTGCAAGAAGCGCGGGCGACAGTGGCGGGCGAAGACCCCCAGGGTGCATTCCCGCTGGGTTCACTGGAAAGCACCGCCGCGGTGCGGATCCCCGCCTTGCTGGCGGCCTACAACCAACAACACCCCAAGGTCGACCTGGACCTCTCGACGGGGCCGTCCGGGTCCATGATTGAAGGCGTGCTGTCGGGGCGTTTAGTGGCCGCGTTCGTCGACGGCCCGGTGCTGCACCCGGCGCTGGAAGGTGTGCCGGTGTTCGAAGAAGAAATGGTCATTATCGCGCCGCTTCATCACGCGCCGATCCGCTGCGCAACCGACGTCAACGGCGAGAGCATCTACGCCTTTCGGGCCAATTGCTCGTACCGCCATCACTTTGAAAAGTGGTTCAACACTGACGCCGCTGTGCCCGGCAAAATCTTCGAAATGGAGTCTTACCACGGCATGCTCGCCTGCGTCAGCGCCGGTGCCGGGTTGGCGCTGATGCCCCGCAGCATGCTCAACAGCATGCCGGGGTGCGCGACGGTCAGCATCTGGCCGCTGGCCGCCGAGTTCCGTTATCTGACCACGTGGCTGGTCTGGCGGCGCGGGGCCGTGTCGCGAAACCTCAGCAGCTTTGTGCAGTTGCTGGAGGAACAAGGGCTGAGCGCTACGCCTGCTCTTGGCGATTAAGCTTCGCTGATTTTATTGACGCTGGTGATACGCCCATTCCAGATCATCTCGTAGTGGGCTGATTGAACCATCGACGACACGGCGCTTGGGGTCATAAGTGCCCAGCAGTGGTTGCCGTGCAAGCGCACAGAGTTGTACCGCAGCCCTGTGCATCGGGCGTCTTTCACGGCCTTGCCCAACGCATGCGAGTGCGTGTAAACGTCGGGGTTAACGTGGGTGAACGGGGCGGTCGCATAAGAGCAACCCGGGATACCAAACGGAATCTCTGCTCGCGGTATCAACTCAAGGCGCCCGACTTCATTTTGCATTCGGGGATTGGTCAGTGCCTGAATCTGGTACAGCGCTTCAAAGACGGCGGCATCGGCCACGTCATCAAATAGGGCAATGGGCGGGAATTTTGAATTGACCAGTCGATAGGCCAGCAGCGACGCGCCGGGCAGATCTGCCAACTGGTTCAAGGTCACCATTGCGACCCCCGCAATACATCAATGCGCCGATAGGTCTCGTACAGAGAAATCATGTCTAAGTGCTTCGAGTTAAAGTGGGACAGCCTGTGTCAATTACCCAGAGATCACCATGTCACTACGCGCCCTTCACACCTTGATCGCCATTGCTCAATACGGTTCGTTTGTGCGCGCTGCGGAGGCGGTTCATCTCACGCAGTCTGCGGTGAGCCTGCACATTAAGTCCCTTGAAGAGACGTTCAATGCGACCTTGTTCGACCGCTCGCGGCGGTTGCCGGTGCTCACCGAAGCGGGCCATATAGCCGTGGAACGGGCGCGGGAGATCGTGGCGCTGTATGACGGCATTGCGGCTGAAATTGGCGGGGATAACGAGCTGCGCGGCAGGCTTAGGATTGGCGCCATTCATACGGCGCTCGCCAGCACGTTGCCTGCGGCCCTGGCCGCGTTGGCGGCCGAGCACCCGCATGTGCGTATCAACGTGGCTTCTGGTATGTCGGCGGAACTGGCCGTGCGCGTTGAGGCGGGCGAGCTGGACGTTGCGATCACCACCGAACCTGTACGCCCGCACCCTTATGGCTTGGTCAGTACCACGCTCTATGAAGAGGGCTTCTGGATAATTGCGCCGGGTTCGCTGGCGGGGCAGGATTTTCGGCAGTTACTGCAACAGCAACCGTTCATTCGTTTTGATCGCCGGGCCTGGGCCGGGCGCACCATCGAGCAGGAGCTGCGGCGGATGCGCCTGCGCGTGCACACCAGCATGGAACTGGACAGCCAGGAGGCGATCATCCAGATGGTCAGCAGCGGGCTTGGGGTGGCGGTGATTCCGCTGTCAAGTCACAACCTGGCGCAGTTGGGCCATCTCGACATCCAGCCCTTCGGCTCGCCGCAAAAGACCCGCCGCGTGGTCTTGCTGGAACGCGAAGACCGCCCGTTGGCCAGATTGGCCGCCGCCCTCGCGCAGGCCGTTCAACGGCATGCTCCGGCCAGGTGACCTATGAGCAAAACTTGTTGATGGCTGAATTTTAAGTCGATTTTATTTTAGGTCGCGAGTTCTTATCGTGGTGCTCATCCAACCGTTGCCCGGAGAGCTCCATGTCACCTGTCGCTTGCGTAAAAATGATCGAAAGTTGTCACAGGTCGATTCGCCCAGCAGGGCCACTGTAATGACCCTCGCACTGCTACTCGCCCTGGCGCCCATTGCGTTGCTTATCGCCCTCGGCGCCTGGCTCAATCACAGTCGTTTTCTGGCCGACAGTTTTTGGGCTCAGGCAGAGCGTTTGGGGTATTACGTTCTCCTGCCAGCGCTGTTTTTACATGGCTTGGCCACGGCCAGCCTGGACAACGTGCCCGTCAAAGGCATGGCCCTGGTGCTGGTGCTTTCGACCTGTGCAGTCACTGTGGCGCTGCTCGCCAGCAGGTCACTGCTAAAGGGCAGTGATGCGGCGTTTACCTCGGTTTTTCAGGGCGGCATACGCTTTAACAATTATGTCGGCGTGTCGATCGTCGCGGGCTTGTTCGGCGCCCAGGGCATTGCCCTGGCGGCGGTCGCCAACGCGGCCATTGTGCCGACGGTGAATATTCTGTGTGTGCTGGTGTTCGCACGGTACGGCACCGGGGCCAAGATGACGGCGGGCAAGGTGGCCCGGCAATTGGCGCTTAATCCATTGGTACTGGCCTGCTTTGGCGCGATTGCGCTTCAGGTGCTGGGGCTGGGACTGCCGGTGGTTATTGAGCCGGTACTCAAGGCGCTGGGGCAGGCGTCGTTGCCCCTCGGTTTGCTCTGCGTCGGGGCGGCCCTGGAGTTGGGGTCGGTGCGCAGTTGGGTGCGGCCGGTTGCGTACTCATCAATGGCCAAGTTTGTGGTCATGCCGCTGGCGACGGTAGGCGCGTGCCATGTGTTTGGCCTGGACGGCAAAGCGGCGATTGCGGCAGTCCTTTTTCAAGCACTGCCCACCGCATCGTCGTCCTACATCATGGCGCGGCAACTGGGGGGCGATGCCCCGCTGATGGCCGGCATCGTGGCGAGCCAAACCCTGCTCGCGGCGGTGACGCTGCCCCTTGCCGCGATTGTTTTGATTCCCTGGGTCTAATCGCCGCAAAGCGACTTACTGGACCAGGTAATGCTGCACTTCGGTCGCCGAAGGGTCGATGCGTTTTTCCATTTCCGCGACAAACCCCTTCAATGGCATCAAGGCTTTGCCCGCATAACCAGGGTATTGCACCTGATAGGGCGGTGCGTCGGACAATCTGCGCAATTGGTCCATGCTCTGCGCCACATAGGCCACGCTGACAAACTGCGCGCCGGTGTGGTCGTCGATCCAGCGTTCAAACAGAAGGGTACCGCCCGGTGCGGCATCGTTCTCGGGGTACTCAGCGATTTTCCAGTCAAAGCCCAGCAGTGTGCGCAACTGCGCGATGTTGGTGTCGTGGCCCACGAAAGCCAGCCATTGGGTGCCGGGCGGGCTGCCCGCTGCGTTCGGTTGCAGGGCCAACAGGATTTGCCCAAGCAATTGCGATGCACCGCGCCGGGCGATGTACGGGACGTGGTTGCTGAGGGCGTATTTAGCCGAACGCAAAGCCATCAGGCGCGATATCTCTGCCGCACTGCGGCCTTGACCAAACGCGACCTGATCCAGCGGCAAACCTTCTGCATATTGCATGCGAAAGGTTTCGCTCATGCCCGCGCCCACGCCCAATGGGCTGCTGAGTTTGACCACGCCGTTTTTCTCTTTCAGCGCCCAGGGTTGCTCGCTCAGGGCGCAGTTTTTTTGCTCGCAGGTGGTTGGCACGCCGACCACTTGCTGCATGGTCAGCACCGGTGCGGCATAGCGATCACGGGCAGCGTCGAGGCTACCGCCCATGGCGTGCAATATTGCCGCTTTGGTCTGCGCCGGGTCCAAGGGGGCCAGGCCATTTTCGGTCGCGTGGAACAGCCGGTCCTGGCTTTTCTGCGCATGGTTTACCGGGACGTTGCAGCCCGGGAACATCCCTTGTACCAACGCCGCGCTGGTGGCTTGCGTGCGCGCGACGGGGCTCGACCACACGTAGACCGCCTGCGCCGGCGGGCATTGGCCGGTCTTGAACAAACCGAGCGAATCGAGCAGGCCGCGTTGCCATTGGCCGAGCAGCACGAT